>JBNKQT010000050.1:0-10505 GCA_050297115.1 Ensifer sp.
GGTTGGAGCAGGCGATGGTCACGCTGGTGGAACGTTCCACCCTGATGGCAGATTATGCCCGCCGCTCTCTGGCTTTGCCTGAAAATGGGCGGTTTGCTTCTCGCGTTTCCGTGCTGGAGGCTGATGTCACATTGAACGGCAAGGCGCGTATCGCAGCCGGTCTTGAAGACGAAATCTTCGATCACGTCATTATGAACCCGCCCTTCAATGATGCAGGCGACCGCCGCACGCCGGATGCAATAAAGGCTGAAGCCCATGCCATGACCGAGGGTCTTTTTGAAAGTTGGATAAAAACAGCGGGCGCCATCATGAAGCCCGGCGGTCAGCTGTCGCTGATTGCGCGACCTGAATCGATTGCTGAAATCATCGCAGCATGCGGCAAACGCTTTGGCGGTCTCGAAGTGACCCTCATTCACCCGCGAGAGGGTGAAAACGCCGTGCGCATGCTGATATCGGCCATCAAGGGCTCGCGCGCCCGATTATCGTTTCGCGCACCGCTCAATCTGCACGGGAGCGATGGCCACAAGTTTACCCCCTTTGTCGATGATTTGAATAATGGACGGGCCGCTTACGAGCGCGGTGGGCGCAAAGCGTAGGAGTGCAGGGGGAGTGGAGGATGTCCGGTTTGGGGCCGGAAGGAGACCGTCTGCTTGCCGTCGAAGAAAATCCTTCAGCGGACATTCCCGCGCCTCAGGAAGGGTTATTCTGTCGCAAAAGTCCCCTGCGAAAATCCGACTTTTGCGAGCGATATTTGCGACAAAATTCTCTCAGACTTTTCAATGTAACCAATTTTGCCGCAAAACTTAGGAGATTCGCGACTACTGGGACGATCGCCATAAGATTAGGCGAGAGCCTTTTCAAAGAACACCCGATTGAAGCCGTCTTCTGTGCGCCGCGCCACTTCGACGTAGCCAAGCCGAGGGTAAATCGAAAGGTTCTCGGACATTTTCTCATTCGTATAGAGATGCACGGCGCTAAATCCGCGCCTTCGCGCCTCGCCCTCGCAGAAGCCGATTAGTGCTTTTCCGATCCCACGTCTGGCCACCCGTGGTAGAACCGCGACATTCTCCAGAAGCATGTGCCGCCCTTCGGGATAAAATACGATGAACCCTTGAAATCGATTATCGTCACCCTCTGCCACATAAGCCTGACCGGCCGCGATCTGCGCTGAAAAATCAGCAACCATAGGTGCCGGTTTGCGGCCCATAACCACTATATAGCGAGCATAGGCGCTTTCGGCGCATGCTCGAATGGCTGCTTCGTCGTCCTTTACCGCGAGTCTAATCACTTCTCATCCTCAACAAGATTGCCCCGTCGCGAAATTTCCGATTTTTGAATCGGTTTTGCTACTGATATTTGCGACGATCAGAATAGGGAGTTCTGAGAAGGGCGAAAAGGCCCCCAATTGGAAAGGCAGCTTTCGGGATTCAAAATTGGCAAACCCAACGGCGACAATGGGGGCGCAAAACCGCCCTGCCAACGATCCGCTTCGACATCGGAAATCATCAGGCTATTGCCTTTCTTCAATCCGCACCTACATCAGGGCCAGAAGTCGTGAAGACAAAAACGATAGAAATCAGGATTGAAGATGAAAGACCTTTTTCGCCGTTATCTGCCGAAGAAATTCCGCAAAGAAGGGACATTGATCCCGGTTGTGCGCATGCAGGGTGCGATTATGACCGGCGGCAGCCAGTTTCGTCCGGCGCTGAATCTGGCAAGCGTCGCACCGACTTTGAACAAGGCTTTTTCCATCAAGAATGCCCCGGCGGTCGCAATTGTGGTCAATTCACCTGGCGGGTCGCCCGTTCAATCGCGCCTGATATACCAGCGTATCCGTGCCCTGGCGGAAGAAAAGGGCAAGAAAGTCTATATCTTCGTCGAGGATGTTGCCGCCTCTGGCGGTTATATGATCGCGCTTGCGGGTGATGAGATATATGCTGATGAAACCTCGATTGTTGGCTCGATTGGTGTTGTTTCCGGCGGCTTCGGTTTTCCCGAACTTTTGAAGAAAATCGGCGTTGAGCGCCGCGTTTATACTGCTGGTGAGAATAAGGTGATCCTTGATCCGTTCAAGCCGGAGAAGGAAGGCGACATCGAAATCCTGAAGAGCCTCCAGTTGGAAATCCATCAAGTCTTTATCGACATGGTGAAGGCGCGTCGCGGCGACAAGCTTTCTGAAGACGGTGATGTTTTTTCCGGGCTGTTTTGGACTGGAACCAGAGGCAAAGAGCTGGGTCTTGTCGATGGTTTGGGCCATATGCGCGAGGTGTTGAAGCGTGACTTTGGCGAAAAGACTCGCTTCGAGTTGATTTCCGGCGCGCGCACCATGTTTGGCCGTCGCATCCCCGGCGTGAATGTGGGCAGTGAGATGGCGGCAGCGGGTGGCGAGGGTGCAGTGCGGGCTCTTGCGCAAACGGCAGAAGAAAAGGCATTATGGGGCCGTTTCGGGCTTTAAAGACACGCGCATTTGGCGTTGGGGAGCAGCATGCCGCAGTTGATTTTTCTATTGTTATTGGTTGGCGGCGGCTGGCTGCTTTATCGGAAATTTGTGTCGGATGCCGAGAAGGTGACGAAACGCTCACACGAGCGCCGCGAGGAAGAGCGCAACGGCGCGCAAGGTACGTTGATTGAAGACCCGGAGACAGGTGAGTACCGTCCCCGGCGTGATGATGAATAGGGTTTTAAAAGATCAAGCCGCCAGGAAGCCCAGTCGAGGATCGGTTTTGCCGGGGCTGATTTCCATAATCTCGGCAGTCACGACATCTTCTCTGACGAATGGATCAAGGCGAACGCGTTCTTCAAGCGCTTCACGCGTAATGTTGTAAGCGATAACACTGCCGCCCTGTTTGGGCTGTAACGTGCCAGTCAGCAGGAAGACGCTGTCTTCAAAACCGGATTTGATCCACGCATTATGGCCCTCCATGTGTTGAGGTGCCAACGCTTTGTTCTTCGAAAATTTCAGCAATACAACGAACATGTGATCCTCAATTCAGTGTGGAAGTCTGGTTTGCTTCATCAATACGCGCCTTGGCCCATGCACGCATGTCATCCACTTCGCGTTGAACAAAAGCAGCATCGTTGTAGGCGGCTGAAAGCGTTGCCACCCCCTGACTGCGCGCAAGCAAATGCATCGCATAGTCACTGGAGTTTTCACCACATCCAGCCGCTTCAAACTGAGCTTTCAGCCAATCGCCAAACAGTGTGAGGAGCTTGACCGCTTCGCCCTTGAGCGGGTGTTCGAGCTTGGAAAGTTCATTGGTCAAGGTGCCGACGGGGCATCCAAAAGCCATGATCTTTGCCTGGTTCACGATCTGGATTTTGATGAAACAGGTGATGCGTGACAAAGGGTCCGAGGCGTCATGCTCCCATTGATGCAGCATTGCGGCACGATCAGCGATACGCCGTTCGATAACAGCGGACAAAATCTCGTCCTTGGTTTTGAAATGGTAATAGAAGTTGCCGCGGGAAATCTTGACCCGCTCGGCAATGTCGGCAAAGGACGTGTTCTCATAGCCGTTTTCATAAAACAACTGATCGGCGACGTTGACAATGGTCTCTTTTGTTTTCGCTGCGGCCATTTTGTTCACTCACCTCATGTGCTTGAAAATAAAAATAGGACACTTGACCTAATATGTCAAGTTGAGTTGAGTAAAGCTTAGACCTGCAGTGTGGGGCGCCTGCGGCGTGGCCGCGCAATCCATATGCCTGCGATGATCACGGCCCCGCCCGCGGCCTGAATGAGGCTGACTGGCTCATCAACAAATATCCAGGCAAAACCGGCAGCCGCAATGGCCTCGATAAAAATCACCAATGAGGAGAATGTCGTCGGCAGTCGCCCCAGCGCCACTGAAAGCAAACCCTGACCACCGACATGACTGACAAGCGCGAGGGCGAGCAATACGGCCCAACCGGATGTCGACTGTGGTATAAGTTGGTCATCCAGAAACACAGCGAATACAAAAAGCACAGCTGCAGTTACTACGCTCAGTTCAAAGGTCACTCGTCCTGCACTGGCCACGCGCCTGGCTGCACCCACACCCAGGAAATAAAGCCCGAAGAACATACCGGTGACAATGCCTTGCGCATCGCCAAGCGCGTGTTCCGGGTTGAGCCCAAGACTTTCATATACCAGCGCCGCACCACCAACGATGCAAAGTGCGAGACCGGATAACACACTGCGTTCGGTTCTCTGACGCAGAAGCAGCCACCCGAAAATAACCACCCAGACCGGGGCCATCGTGGCAAAAAATGTTGCATTGGCAATTGTCGTCTTCACAATTGCCAGATGCCAGAACAAAAGATCTCCAGCGAAAGAAAGCCCCGCCAGGATGGTGGGCAGAGCAAAGCGCTTCAAGATTGCGCGGTCCTGTCGCCGCTCGTCTTGGCGCATCCATAGGTAAAGCACGGGAAGAGCCAGAAATACACGCCAGAATGCGCTTGCAAGCGGTCCCACATCCGCAAAGCGCACGAGCGTTGGCGAAATGCTCATGGCAAAGGCTGCACCAAGCATGGCCATAAGGCCAAGCACAAAACCTCTGCCCGACGGGAGACTGTCGATGTTTATTTCCTGCGGGGGCAGCTCTGACGGAGTTGTTTCGGCCATATATTTGCACCTGTGTTGTGGCGCAATACTATTGCGCAATGAGGGAAAAAATGGCTCTAATTTTTATCCGTCAACGCAAAATTTTCTCATATACTGGGTGTAACGGGTTCAATGGCGCGCAAAATTGAAATTGATGGCTTCGACCGGGCAATTTTGAAATTGCTTCAGCGCGACAATATGATCGCGCTTCGGGCCATTGGCGAAGTGGTCAACCTTTCGACAGCGGCGGTGCAGCGCCGGGTCAAGAGAATGACTGAGGCAGGTGTGATTACGCACAATATGGCAGTTGTTGATCCGGTCAAACTTGGCCTGCCGATCACCATTCTGGTGAATGTTGAGGTGGAAAACGAACGGCTTGAAGCTTTGGATAGTATGATGAAGGAGTATGAAAGCTGCCCGGAAGTGCAGCAGTGCTTTTATGTGACCGGCGATGTGACATTCGTCCTCGTTGTTGTTGTGCCATCCATGGATGCTTACCGCTCACTCACTCACCGGCTTTTTCATGACAACGCCAATGTGCGGCGTTTCAGAACCTATGTGACATTGGACAAGGTTAAATCCGGCCTCACGATCCCGCTTTGAGTAGGGCTGCCGCACTTGACCCTTCGTGCGCGGCATGGCAACTGTCCGCGCGATAACAAATCCTCTCAGGCATCTATCATCATGACGAGCAATGTTCCCGATCACATGAACCCCAAGCGTTCCTTTCAGGCGCTGATCCTCACGCTCCATAATTATTGGGCGGATAAAGGCTGCGCGGTTTTGCAGCCCTACGATATGGAAGTGGGGGCGGGTACATTCCACCCGGCAACGACATTGCGCTCGCTCGGGCCAAAACCCTGGAAGGCCGCCTATGTGCAGCCCTCTCGCCGCCCCACCGATGGTCGCTATGGCGAAAACCCGAACCGTCTGCAGCACTATTACCAGTATCAGGTGATCCTGAAGCCGAACCCGTCGAACCTTCAGGAGCTTTACCTGGGCTCGCTCAAGGCGATTGGCCTTGACCCGCTGCTACACGATATTCGCTTTGTGGAAGACGACTGGGAAAGCCCGACGCTGGGTGCATGGGGCCTTGGCTGGGAATGCTGGTGCGACGGTATGGAAGTCTCGCAGTTTACTTACTTCCAGCAGGTCTGCGGCATTGAATGCTCGCCTGTTTCCGGTGAGCTGACCTATGGTCTGGAACGTCTGGCCATGTATGTGCAGGGCGTCGATAACGTCTACGACCTCAACTTCAATGGCCGCGAGGGCGACGAGAAGATTTCCTATGGCGAAGTCTTCCTGCAGGCCGAGCAGGAATATTCCCGCTACAATTTCGAAATTGCCGACACTGAAATCCTGCACCGCCACTTTGAAGATGCCGAAAAGGAATGCCAGGCCATTCTGGCCGCAGGCAGCCCGACAGAAGAGGGCGCGCTTCACAAATGCGTGCTGCCCGCTTATGACCAGTGCATCAAGGCATCGCATGTTTTTAACCTGCTGGACGCGCGCGGCGTGATCTCGGTGACTGAACGCCAGAGCTATATTTTGCGCGTGCGTACGCTGGCCAAGGCTTGTGGCGAGGCGTTTTTGCTGACGGACGCGGGTGGGGCGAATTATGAGGTGGCGGGCTGAACCTAATTTCCGGTTGAAAGTCAAGTTGCAACGCGCTTTGATGACTATACATTGTTCTATATTTTGGGGTCTTGCTTGATGTTTATTCGATTGATTGCGGCATTTGCCTTTTTGATTTCTTCGACATTTCCAGTTCTCGCTGAAGATACCGGCTGGATATCCGGTAAGGAGTGGTGGAAGAAAAGCGATGAGCTCGAAGCAAAGGGAATGCTGTTTACACGTATCGAATGTAAAGACAGCGGAGCCCCGGGGCTGACACTAAAGGCTGGGCTGGTCCGCGTCTTTTATAAGCCCAACACCGAGCACAAAAGGTGGTGGTGGTTCGGGACAACAAATATAACGTCGACAAAGAAGAGGGCGGAGAAAAAGGGTTTTCATCTCGTTTCCAATGACAGCTTTGTGCGAAAGAATAGCGGGCTCAGGATTTATTGCCCCTTGTTCCACAAGTAGGTTGATAGGCGCCAAACACGTTCTACGAGTTTGTGTCACGGTATCATGGACCAACGAAATCGCTGGCCGCACGAATGTGCGCCAGCCTTTTTCGTTTACGCGTAGCTGAAGCCCTTCAATCGCGTCGTGTTCAGCGTCAGTCATACCAGACATATAGTTTCCACCGCTCGTGCAGACTGAAAGGTAAGCATATCCGGCCCGGGAAATTATGAGTTGATAGGTTCGAGGTCTTTCAATTCCGCAGGCTCAAACCCCGCACACAGTTCCAATATCCACGCCCATTGGCTAGACAGGATATATTGGCCGAGGTCCGAGAGCATATGTAGTTCCGATATCGGCAGGGCATCAGCCAGTTTTTTGGCGCCTTCCGGATCGGACAAATTATCCAGCGCGCCCTGAAGGATATGGACCGGCGCGCTGACCGCACTGAGGTCGAAGTCCCAACCGTGGATATTGAGATAGTTTTCCTGAACCATTCCGGCAGCACCGTTTGCAGTGCGCAATGCGAGCAGGATCGGAATGCGCTCGTGCGTTTGGGGATTTGAAAGAGCGGCGATGTCCGCAGGGCACTTGGAGCGGGCGATGTGTCGTTGCAGATATTGTTCCGGGTTCTGCATGATCGAACGCACGAGAAACGGAATGATGGCGCGCAACAAGGCTGGCGCGCGCCGCCCGATCACCTCGCCAATGATGTGAAACAGGTCCATTTCGCGCCAGTTGCGCGGTTCATGGCGAGGGTAACTGGGTGCGCACAGGACGAGGCGCTCCACGCGCTGCGATGCTGTTGCAGCAAGCGCAAGCGCTGAACAGGAACCATAGCCTTGAGAGAGCAACGTTACGCGTTCGGCTCCGAGGTGATCAAGCAGTTGGACAAGGTCCGGGGTAAACTCCGAAAGCCCTGTGAAGCGTTTGAAACTGCTGTTGAATGTTCCGGGGCGGCAAGGCGTGACAAGGCGCAGATTGAGCCTCTCTAACACAGGAAGGTAGAGTTCCGGTGTACCAATGGCATCAATCGATAGCCCCGCCAACGCGTCGAAATTGAAGACCAGATTGCCGTTTTCAGGCCCAAGAAACAGATATTCCAAAATTCGACCATCGCTTAGTGTCAGCGTTCGCCTCACGTTCAGCCGGGTCTCCTCTGGCACATCCAGACCATCAATCAAGGAAAGCGGGTTAAGGTCCAGCAACGCCAAAAGTCCCGCCTGATCGTTGACCCCGGTTTTAAGGAATATGCGTTTGAAATAGGTCCGTGCGCTTTCATAGGTCAGGTCGCATGCGCTGGCGGCCTGGCGCAAATTGCGGCTGGTGTGGAAAGAGCGCAGCAGGCGCAGTTCTGCGTCGGAAACGTTATATTTTTGCTGAAAACTTTCAAAAACCTGCGTCTGGTTGCCGGACAGGGAAGTTGCCATATAGGCGACATGGGCAGGCAGCGCGATTTTGGAAACCGCGGCCGCCGGAACCAGCGCAACATTATGCTCTTCGTGCTCTATAAGGGCAGGCACGGATGTCGATGTGCCCACGGGGTCAAGCGTTTTGAGAAGCTGCTGCAGGCTGAGTTTACTCCAGCTACCTTCCTCTGCTGCAGAGTTGGCGAAGATGTTTCTGCCCGAATGGTCATAGAGGCTGATGCCAACACGCAAATTGTTGAGAACGCTATCCAGCGTTGAATTCTGTTCCTGAAGTTTCACAAAATTCTGACTGATGGAAACGGCTCGTTGAAAATGAGCGACAAGCCCCTGGAAATGCTCCTGTCCATCGGAGGAAGGGTCTGCTTTACGCGCCCGCTCTATATATTCCAGTAGTTCGGATGTCATTTCCGGCCACAAGGAATTGTCGATTACCGCATCGTAGAGCATATGCACAAGCTCGGATTCGCTTGGTGCTTCGCCTCCTGGGCCGTTTTTTGTCAGTTCATTGTCGGCCAAAAATATCTCCGTAGCCCCAGATTTTCCGAAGTTTGCTGAACCGGCGCTGCTGGTGTCAAGAGCGAGCCCCAACCTTCTTAGCCTCAGGGCAGCGGAATGCTAAGCTGCGCACCACCGTGATAGCTGGTGTAGCGCCCGCCAATGCCGCTCACGCCTGCATTCAGGTTCACCGTCATGCCATTATGGGCCAGAAGGTCGACACCGCCACGAATGGAAGCTGACGCTGTGGTGAAGCTGTTATTGCCGGTTGAAAAATGCTCATTGGCAGCAGCAGCAGACGCGCCGATTGTGGCGCTGAGATTGGCCGCCGAAAAATAGCTGTCGTCCAACGTGACAAATTTGGAGAATGTCGCGCCAACCTCGCCGGTCAGACGCTGCGTGTTGTAGGCAGCCGAAGTTGCCCCTGAACTGTCTACAGAGCGATCCCGCAACAGGGCTGTGTAGCGCAGTGAGCCAAATGTCGTGAGCATAATGTCGTTTGCAAGTTCACGGGTCGATTGCAGCGTTGCGCCACCGCCGAGCTGGTGGGTGTTGTATTTGTCCACAACAGTGCCAGTCGAGCTTCGGTCTGCTCCAAAGATGTAGAAGCTGCCCAGGTTCAATGCCGCTTCAGGGCTCAGATGAATGACAACATTGCTGCCAAAGCCGACATTGCTGCCTCTCACATTCGTATTGAGGCTGGCGGATGATGCTTCCCAGGTGCCAACCAGCAAATGCCCGCCAACTGTGAAACGCTCATCCAGACGATGTGTCAGGCTGAGACCGAGGGAACCGGAAAGCGATCGGCTGTCATTGATATTGGAGTTGGTGAATGCGCCATCGAAGCGCATTTTAAGGCCCCAATCGGAGTTTATTGGCGCTGCATTATCCAGTGTATCGGGATAGTTCCCCGCATCGGCATAGGCGGCAAGAATGTCGAGTGTTCGTGAGATTCGGCCAGCGCTTGGCTGAGCCTGATAAAATAACGGCTTTGACGTCTCATTTGTCGGATTGCCCAGAAGATCTGGCTCCTGATATTGAACGCCGCGCCCATTGATGAGCTGGGCCGTCAGCGCACGCGATCGCGCCGAAATTTGTTCTTGATCGATTGCGTTTGCACGAACCGACCCGGAGATGCCGCCACCGAGCAGGCCGCCAATCAGCCCCCAAAAAGAGTTTGCCATAATGTCTTTCGCGTCTGTCCCCACGATATGAGAACTTGGCCCCGACGCTGACCCGGAACAGCTGGTAGAAATGCTGAATGTTCCCTCATGCACGAAGACGTTTATAGAATAGGTTCTCGCACTCGCTCCAGAATTAGACACCGAAACATTGGCCGACTGTGCCGTTCCGGCATTGTTATCGAAAGACTTGGTGGAGCCATCCACCTGAATATTGTGCTGGGACGCAGCACCTATTGGCGCAAAACGCAGCGTCATCGATTCACCGGGTTGCAGGGTGACGGAAAAGGTCTGTCCGGAAAATGTAGCCACATTGCCATCGGATTCGGAAATTCCCGCACCATTGGCGGTGGAGCAGGTGAGTGCATGTGCTGCCGTTGTGGAAGCAAGAATCGCAGCGAGAGAAAATACGCCGCCCAACAAAAATCGATGCATTAAATGCCCCCAGTCCAAGATAATCCTGCGCTGCCGGACGCAGCGTGCATGCAACAAAGAATGCCGATTGGGTATTTAGCTGGGTGAAATGTGACAATTCCCAATTGGGGACATGGGCTGCAAAAAGACAGGATTGTGAACGCTGGCGGGGTGAGGGGGAGAACCGGGTATGCCGGGACTAGGTGTTCAGTCCCGGCATTTGATGGATCGGTTTTAATCTGAAGCGATTTGGCTCCGCTGTCCACTGTTTGCAGATGAACTCGTATGGCGTGAGGCCCTTGAGTGTCTTCAATCGTCGCCCGAAATTGTAGGCGTCAA
>JBNKQT010000051.1:0-3249 GCA_050297115.1 Ensifer sp.
TTGTTCAGATACAAGGCGCAAGGGCGCAGGAAATACTTTCTATTTTCAAGCCGTTGCAACGCAGTAGCTGGACAAATTGGTCATATCCGAAGGACGACGAATTGACTGCAATCTGCCACGTCAGCGATTTCAACCGGGCAAAAAGCCCGCTTTTCAATCACTTCCTTGCATATTTTTGTCATTTCGACGCCAAAACAACCTCATTTATGAGTTCGTGACCTAGCGGGCGACGCTGAGTGCCTGTGTTGTGGGCTGGTCTGGAAAGCTTCGGCCGCCCCCGACCTGCTCGAAGTCCTTACATACCGCTAAAACAAGGGATTTACGCTACCTCGGCTGTCTGATAGTGCGTTGATAATGCCGCGATTTAGGGCTTGTAAGGCGCATTCAGAATAATGCGTCGTTTTTTGGCTCGACCCTGTTTACATGACCTATCAGAAATGATCTTCTCCCCGCGAGCCTCGTGGCGCCAACCTGCAAATGGAGCGTGATGGGGAAATCATCCGTGGGGGGTGGTGGCCGATCGTAAATGTTTCAATTCACGACCGGAACAGTCAAAAAGAACTGGGAGAATAATCTCAATGAAGAAGTTTCATTGTGGGGCGCTTGGCGCGCTTGGTGTAGTCGCAGCCATGGCAATGGCTAGCTCCGCATCTGCTGCAGATTGCGGCAATATCACGATTGCTGAAATGAACTGGGCTTCTGCCGAACTCATGGCAAACGTGGACAAGATCATCCTTGAAGCCGGCTACGGTTGCTCGGTAGAAAAGGTGCCTGGCGCAACCGAAACAACATTTGCATCCATGAACGAGAAGGGCGATCCTGACATCGCACCTGAACTCTGGATTAACGCGATCCGCGAGCCGCTCGAAAAAGCTTATTCCGAAGGCCGCCTGCACAAGCTGGTTGATGGCCCGATTGAAGGCACTGGTGAAGGCTGGTGGGTGAGCGAACAGTTCGCCAAGGACCATCCGGAGCTCGACACTGTTGAAAAAGTGATCGCTCACCCTGAGCTTATTCCGTTTGTTGAAGACAGCTCCAAGGGCGCTTTCATGGGTTGCCCTGCAGGTTGGGGTTGCCAGAAGATCAACGAAAACCAGTTCCGTGCATATGACATGGAAGCCAAGGGCTGGACACTGGTTGACCCGGGTTCTGCTGCTGGTCTCGACGGCGCTATCGCCAAGGCATCTGAACGCGGCGAAGCCTGGTTCGGCTACTACTGGGCTCCGACTGCAATCGTTGGCAAGTACAACCTGAAGTCGCTTCCTTTTGAAGCTGGTTGGGGTGGCGACGAGAACTGGCACGACTGCCTGTCCAAGGACGCTACAGAATGTGCTGATCCCAAGCCGTCCTCATGGATCAAGTCTGAGGTTAACACTGTTATCTCCGATGAATTCTCCAAATCTGGCAGCCCGGCAATTGAGTATTTGAAAAATCGCGCCTGGCCGGCAACGGCAATGGGCGGCATGCTGGTTTACATGACCGACAACCAGGCAACTGGTGAAGATGCTGCTTACCACTTCCTGGAAACACAGGAAGATGTCTGGACCAAGTGGGTTCCGGCCGAAGTTGCTGAAGAAATCAAGGCTGCGCTTTGATTTGCTGAAAAGCGAATAATGGCGGGGGGCTAGCCCCCCGTTTTTGTATCCGGCGTCCGGCGGAGTTTGCGACGCCGCAAGAGATCAAAACCCAATAATCAGGGGGACAAAATGGAGTTCTTGTTAGAATTTCCAGAATTGGGGCGTAGTACGCTTTCTGCTATCAGAAAGTCCATTGATGGCCACTTTCTTGACTTTTCCCGTGCGTACGGAGAGGCACTGGAAGCTTTCTTCTACCCGCTTCTCAAATTCATGGTTTGGTTTGAAGACCTGCTTCTCTTCATCCCTTGGCCAATTATGCTGCTCATCATTGGTGGCCTTGCATGGCTCGGTTCCCGGTCGTGGAAAATTACAATTGGTTCTGTCGTCGCGATGATCCTCATTGGCGTTTTCGGCATGTGGGAAGACACGATGGCAACGCTCGCTATCGTATCGGTCGCTACAATTCTGTGTATCGTTATCGGCATTCCGGTCGGCATTTTCATGGCGCGCTTTGATCGTGCGCAGGGGATTATCACTCCCATTCTAGACATTATGCAGACCATTCCGGCTTTCGTTTATCTGATCCCGGTGGTTATGCTTCTTGGCATTGGCAAGGTTCCAGGCCTTCTGGCTGTTTGCATTTACGCAATCCCGCCAATCGTTCGTCTCACCAATCTTGGCATTCGCCTGGTTGACCGCGATGTTCTTGAAGCCGCTGATGCGTTTGGTGCAACACCAAGGCAGAAGTTGTTTTCCGTGCAGGTGCCGCTGGCACTGCCGAATATCTTTGCGGGCGTAAACCAGACCATCATGATGGCGTTGGCCATGGTTGTTGTTGCTTCCATGATTGGTGTTAGTGGCCTTGGCGTGCCGGTGCTGCGCGCAATTTCCAACCAGTATCTGTCACTCGGCTTTATGAATGGCTTGGCTATCGTTGCCCTGGCAATCATTTTTGACCGCGTATCACAGACATACGGCAAACGGCTTCAGGCCTATCGGAAAGGATTTGGCGATGAGTGAGGCCAAGGTTGAAATCAAAAATCTTTACAAGGTCTTCGGTCAGAAACCGGAAAAGATGATGGAGCATGTCTATGGCGGCATGTCCAAAACCGATCTTCTGGAACAGCATGGCCATATTCTGGGTCTCAAGGACATCTCGCTTTCGATGCCAGAGCGCGAGATCCAGGTGATCATGGGGCTTTCCGGCTCTGGAAAGTCCACGCTTATTCGCCATATCAACCGTCTCATCGACCCGACGGCTGGCGAGATCTGGATTGATGGCGAAGACGTCACCAAGATGAACGAAGCGCAGCTGCGCAATGTGCGGCGTTACAAGACGTCAATGGTGTTCCAGAAGTTTGGTCTTCTGCCGCACCGTACCGTCATTCAGAACGTCGCCTATGGACTGAACCTTCAGGGTGTGGCCGAGGATGAAGCTGAAAAGCGCTCAATGCACTGGATTGAACGCGTAGGCTTGAGTGGTTTTGAAACCAACTATCCCGGCCAGCTTTCCGGTGGCATGCAGCAGCGTGTGGGCCTTGCCCGCGCGCTGGCGACGGATGCCGAAATTCTGCTCATGGACGAAGCCTTCTCGGCGCTCGACCCGCTGATCAGAACCGGGATGCAGAATATCTTGCTGGACCTTCAGGAGGAGCTGCATAAAACCATCATC
>JBNKQT010000052.1:0-5026 GCA_050297115.1 Ensifer sp.
TATCTATGGCAACCCGCTGCGGGGCTATTCATCATTCGTAATGCGTGATCCGGAAGCTTTGGGTTATTATAGCGAACAATGGTCCGTGCGGGGATTTACAATCGACCCGACCCTGAAGACAACTAGGGCCTACACGGCCTGGATGATCGGCACGCCGATTTCCAGTGTTCCCGTGCCTGCTTCCGGGCTTCTGCTTCTGTCTGCTTTCGGTGTCGCAGGCGTCGTTCGGGGTCGCAGCAAAACACAATCAACGCCGTCATAATTTGGGTATACCTGATCTTTCCTGGGAGTTTTTATGCGGAAATCCACGAAAAGTCTCGCAGCTCTAGCAGCGGCGCTGACCATTGCAGGCCCACTCCACGCCGCAACACTCTCAGTTGGCGGCCAGAATATTGGCTGGATCGACAACGGTGGCAAAAACTGGCTTCGTCTCGATGACCCTGGACTGATTGGCTATAATTATTTCGACTACGCCAATGGCCTGACACTGCACGGCTATTCATGGCGCTTGGCGTCCAGATTCGAAATTGGCAAACTTTGGAGTGAATTTGAGCCCAAGGTGGTAAACGGCAAGTATTTCACCGGCGGCTACTCGGGCAATGCTGCAACCGGCGCCTATGGGGCACAGCAACTCATGGCTGCGCTGGGATATACCACCAGGACATTGAGCGGCGGGCATTACCACACAAGCGTAGGCGGCTTTGCCTCAGACTTCCAATATGACATCTATGGCGTCCCTATGTGGGGCTATTCGCCATATGTGAAGCTTGACCCGACAGGCTGGTTCAGCACATATTTCGAGACTTGGACGACCCAGAGTTATAATTACTATTATGACACCAAGAGCACACTTAATCGGAATACGGCTTGGATGATCGGCACGCCGGTTTCCAACGTTCCTGTTCCGGCTTCAGGCCTGCTTCTTCTGTCTGCCTTTGGTGTCGCAGGTGTTGTTCGAGGCCGCGGCAAAAAGAGTTGATCTCTTAACCCGCCTGCTTAAAAGCGCATACCCGGCACGGCCAGCGGATTATCTTCCAAGGCCTGCCGGTCTGGCCTGTCAGTACGCGGCTTGCCGACAAAAGTATCAAAGAGATCGCGCACAAACGCTTCCGGCAAATCCTGCGTAATCAGCACCAGCCGCGTGCGTTGATCTTCGCCGGGCCAGGCATCCAGCCGTTTGGGTGGATGCATCACCGTCTGCACGGCATGCAAAATCAAGGGCCGCGCAGGATCGTCCGCCAGTTTCACCACCGCCTTCATGCGCAACAGCTTTTCACCATGCGCTGATCGCAGCAAATCAACAAACATGGCAATCGCATTCGGATCGAGCGGTTCATCGTATACGATTGAAAAGGATCGTATGCGATCATTGTGCCGCGTCACATCATGATGGTGGTGGTGGTCACCATGGCCATGCCCATGTTCATGCACATGGTCATGTGCTTCTTCTTCGCCCAGCCAACGCGCCACGTCCGGGCTCTTGTTCCCGGCATCAAAGGGTCCGGGCATGATCAGCGCGGCCTGCGCCGCCTCGTCACCGTCAGCATCAATAAACGGCGCAAACGGGTTGATCTCGCGAAGCTGCGCCTCCAGTTTCGCAAGCTCCTAGGCTTCTGCCATAGCCCGCTTGGAAATCACAAGCCGGTCGGCCACCGCCACTTGCTTCACTGCTTCTTCCAAATGTTCCAACGTGCGCATGCCGTTCACCGCATCCACCACGGTCACAACACCGTCCACATGGAAATTCTGGGCAATCACCGGATTGCCGATAATCGACTGCAACACGGGCGCCGGATCGGCCAATCCTGTTGTTTCAATCACGATACGAGACAGCGGTGCGAGCTTGCCCGTCTGCATCTGGTCCACAAAATTGGCGAGCGTATCCACCAACTCGCCACGCACCGTGCAGCAAAGGCAACCATTGGAAAGCTCCACCATCTGGTCACCGGAAACTTCCACCAGCATATGGTCGATACCCACATCACCAAATTCATTGATGATGATCGCCGTATCCTTCAACTCCGGGTCTTTCAAAAGCCGGTTAAGAAGGGTCGATTTTCCAGCACCCAGAAACCCGGTAATCACAGAAACCGGAATACTTTTCAACGATGGAACCATTTTTAAAACTCAGTTCAAGGGACGCGGGGTCGGGATCGGCACGCGGTGAATATTCGGGCCTCCGTCAGATGCAACAGGTTCTGCCTCAGCCAGAAGTCCCGCGAAAACAAATTTCGGCTTGTGGCCATTTTCCTTGATATAGGGCGAATGAATAATCATACGACCATTCTTGTCACGTTTTTTTGCTCGCGCCTTGCGGGCTTCTTTCGTGCAAATCTGATCGCGCAGATCAACAACGTTGTTGCGGCTGGCGCCATAAGGTCGAAGATCTTCCAGTTTCGGCCCGGTCTTGAACACCTTCTTGAAACCCTTTTCCAGAAGGTCGGCAGAAGCATCCGCGCGCTCACCAAGGCTTTCCTCTCCCAAAACCACGGCAACAAGTGTCCGCCCGCCGCGGGTCGCGGAAGAAACCTGGTTGAAACCGGCAGAGCAGATATAGCCCGTTTTCATGCCGTCGGCGCCGCGGTAGCGGCCAATCAGAAGGTTATAGTTGGCATATTTCTTTTTGCCGGTATTCACACCTTCCAGCGCAAAATAATGAGCATATTGGGGAAACTGTTTTCGCACCGCCACAGCCAATACAGCCAAATCACGCGCTGTAGAATACTGCCCCTTACCCGGCAAACCATTGGGGTTGATAAACCGCGTCGACGTCATTCCAATCCGCTTGGCTTCAAGGTTCATCAGATCGACAAATGCAGCCTCTGATCCCGCCACTGCTTCAGCAATAGCAACTGAAACATCATTGGCGGATTTCACCAGAATGATCTTCAAGGCTGCATCAAGTGTCAGCGTGTCACCGGGCTTCAAATGCAGCTTGCTGGGCGGCTGGTTGACTGCGTGTTTTGACATGACAACCGGGCTGTCCTTCTTCAACCTGCCCGCCTTCATGGCACTGAAGGCCAGATACGCTGTCATGATCTTGGTAATCGATGCGGGGTACCAGCGCTGAAAAGCGTCTTCATGCTCCAGCACACGGCCCGAACTCACATCCACCAGAATGTGCGGCCCCGCATGTGCACCACCAGCCATCGCAAGCGCAATCAAACCAGCCAGAAGAAATTTAATTGCGCTTTTGCCCCTGGAAAAAGACATCTTCACCCCGTTGCCAACTTGTTTCAATTGAGACACGTGCCATATCTGACATATGTATTAACGTGTCAAAACCCTGATTTGCTCGAACCCGATGCGGTTGTAACTCAAATTACGGTTGTTTGGCAAAGACCATCCCTCTGAGGGCGCAGTGTTCACACCTGCTGAACCTGCACCCTTGAACCCACAAAGGAAGCATAATGCCGATTTTGAACCGCGCTGCGGAACTGCAAGATGAAATTGCCGCATGGAGACGTCACATCCACGCCGAGCCCGAGCTGCTTTATGATGTCGAAAAGACAGCGGCCTTCGTGGAAGAAAAGCTGAAAAGCTTTGGTGTGGATGAGGTCGTCACCGGTATCGGCCGCACCGGCGTTGTTGGTATCATCAAAGGCAAAGGTCCCGGCCGCACTATCGGTATGCGCGCCGATATGGACGCACTGCCCATAGCCGAGCAGACTGGCAAACCCTGGGCCTCCAAAGTTTCTGGCAAGATGCACGCCTGCGGCCACGATGGTCACACAGCCATGCTTCTGGGTGCTGCCAAATATCTTGCTGAAACTCGCAATTTCAGCGGCTCCATCGCGGTCATTTTCCAGCCCGCTGAGGAAGGTGGCGCGGGTGGCCTGGCCATGGTGAAAGACGGCATGATGGACCGCTTCAACATTGAAGAAGTTTATGGCATGCACAACATGCCGGGTTTGCCGGTAGGCCAGTTTGCGATGCGCACCGGGCCAATCATGGCCTCAACAGACGAATTCAAGATTACGATCAAAGGCCACGGCGGCCACGCAGCCATGCCACACCTGACCATCGACCCTATCGTCGCCGGATCGCAAATCGTAAACGGCCTGCAAACTATTGCATCACGCAATGCCGACCCCCTCATGTCAGTCGTTGTCTCGGTCACCAAATTCAACGCCGGCTTTGCACACAATATCATTCCCAATGAAGCTGAACTGGCTGGCACCGTGCGCACCTTGATGCCGGAAATGCGCGAACTTGCGGAAAAGCGCCTGAAGGAAATTACAGAAGGCGTCGCCTCAGCACTCGGAGCCAAGGTAGAAATCGACTACAACCGAAACTACCCGGTCACCTTCAATCACGCAGATGAAACCGCATATGCCGTAACGGCCGCCACCGACATTGCTGGCCCCAATAATGTGAATCCGGAAACAGCGCCGGTTATGGGTGGCGAAGATTTCTCCTACATGCTGGAAGCCCGTCCTGGTGCCTTCATCTTCATCGGCAACGGCGACACCGCAGGTCTGCACCACCCGGAATATGATTTCAACGATGACATTATCCCGCACGGCATTTCTTACTGGGTAAAACTCGCAGAAAGCAGGCTTGCTGGCTAAATGAGTGCAGTATTGACAACGCAAATCCGGCACAAGCAGGAGCCGGATTTGCAAATTGAAAAACAAAAAAATTACCATGATTGAACTAGGCGCACCAAAAGAAGGTTAAGCCACACCCATATTGGAAATATTCAGCAGTCTATAAATATAAATGTAAAGTTATATTAAGCCCCTGGGATTATATACCGCACCGGGGACAAAAGGCGCTGATATGATCTCTGAAGGTGTATTTGCAAACTCGAATATAAATTTGCATTGCGCACTGGTCGGCCTGAGCCGTACTCAGAACAAGCGGTCTGTATTCGACTACATTCAAAATATCGATACCCTTGAAGGCACCGACCAAACGCTCGCATTTTCCGAATTTTGGCAAAGCCTCAGCTTGGCAGACAGGCTTCGCATCTACCGCGCACTTCTATCTTCGGCAGCGTCGCCTTAACTTGAAAGGGACGTTA
>JBNKQT010000053.1:0-4605 GCA_050297115.1 Ensifer sp.
TTCGTTTTCCGATCCGCGGACAATAGTAGCCTTGATTTTTTGAGCGGTGACGGCCTAACACCTTTTGAACTGTCGTCTTCTCCCGCAACGTTCCATTTAAGTTCCGTAAATCTTGAAGGCCGTGACTTTACTACTTCAAGCTTGCAGGGTACTGGCTTCCGATTCTCATCAAACTACCCGAGCGCAGCCGTCCCCCTGCCCGCAGCCTTTCCGCTGCTGGTAGCAGGTCTGTCCTTCCTGGGTCTTACAAAACGCTCAATTCGGATAGGTCGGCAGAGATCAAAAGCGTGAGGGGTAAAACCTCGCCGGGTGGTGGCGCTACTTAGCCCCACCAACCTTCGCGGCAATCTCATTGATCTGCCCGGTCAGCTCGCCAAGCGTCGCCGCAAGCAACGCATCCGTCTTCGAAGACGAGGCCAGCATGTTGTCGCGGCTGGCGCGCAGTTCATTCAGCTCGGCTTCAGCCCCTTGTAGCTTCTTCGTCGCCTCAGACAATTCATCCATCACCATGATGCCAGCCATGACTGTCAGGCGCGTATCGCCGATCTCGCCAAACTGGCTGCGCAAATGCGAGACGTAGCGGTCAAAACGGGCAGCCAAATCTGTCAGGTGGCCTTCCTGGCCTTCCTCGCAGGCCATGCGATAGGCCTTGCCGTCGATTTGTACTGTCACCTGCGCCATTCACTCAAAGCCTTACTTATCGAGCACGGCTCGAATTGTTTCCATGGCCGTCACCAGCCGCCGCGACACTTCGCGGTTCACTTCTTCCAGCTTATTGGCGCGAAATTGCGACTGGTCAAGCTCCTGCGCCAGCCGGGCGCGATCTTCATGCGCGCGGTGCACTTCCCGCTTGATGTCATTGCTTGACTGCTCACGTTCAAAACGTCCGTCCAGAGCACGGCCCAGCCCGTCAACTGCATCGCGCAGTTCCTCAATTGCCGTTTTGACCGTCTTTTCAGGAGGAACCATCGCCTCGGGCTTCCCTCGCATTGCCAAACTAGAATCGTCTGAAGTGGCTTTTCAAAAAGCCGCCGTAAACTACTCAGCCATCACGCCAACCGTCAACAAAGCGTGTCACAATAAAGCGATCATTGTGTGGATAGTTTTGAAACAACGCCGTTCACAGGTGCACAAAGCGCAATTTTCCAGTGGTTGCGCCCCCTTCAATGCGCCAGATTTGTTGACTTGCGCCCTGCACCTGCTATTTGTCACCGCGAATTTTCCAAAGGGCCAAATTGAAAGAGCCCATGATCAGAAATCGAAACAGCGGAACACTCAATGACGTCTCGTGAAAAACACAACCGGATGGCCAATGCGATCCGATTTCTCTCCATGGATGCGGTTGAAAAGGCCAAGTCCGGTCACCCCGGCCTGCCCATGGGCGCAGCAGACATCGCAACGGTGCTCTTCACGCGCTTTCTGAAGTTTGATCCCAAGAACCCCGGTTGGGCAGATCGCGACCGTTTCGTGCTGTCTGCGGGCCACGGCTCGATGCTTCTTTACTCCCTGCTCTATCTGACAGGCTATGAAGACATCACGATCGACGACATCGCCAACTTCCGTCAGCTCGGCTCCAAAACCGCGGGCCACCCGGAATATGGCCACATCAGCGGTATTGAAACCACCACCGGCCCGCTCGGTCAGGGCATCACCAATGCCGTGGGCATGGCGATTGCAGAACGCAAGCTGGCAGACGAGTTCGGCGAAGAACTGGTAGACCACTACACCTATGCACTGGCTGGCGACGGCTGCCTCATGGAAGGCATCAGCCAGGAAGCCATTTCTCTGGCAGGCCACCTGAAGCTGAGCAAGCTTATCGTCTTCTGGGACGACAACGGCATTTCCATCGATGGCGCGATTTCCATAGCCGACTCCACCGATCAGCACGCCCGCTTCCGCGCCTCCGGCTGGAACACGATGGCCATTGACGGTCACGACCCGGATGCGATTGCTGCGGCAATTGAAACAGCGCAAAAATCCGACAAGCCAACCATGATTGCCTGCAAGACAGTCATCGGCTTTGGCGCGCCCAACAAACAGGGCACACACGGCGTTCACGGCGCGCCTCTCGGCGGCGACGAAATTGCTGCCGCGCGCAAAACCCTGAACTGGGAATCAGAACCTTTCGTCGTTCCCTCCGACATTCTCGACGCATGGCGTCTGGCCGGTCTGCGCTGCAACAAGACCCGCACCGAATGGGAAACACGCCTGAGCGAAGCTGACGCTGACAAGAAGGCGGAGTTTACCCGCCGCATGTCCGGCGCACTGCCCGGTGGCTTTGACAACGCCATTCTCGACTATAAAAAAGAGCTCGTTGAAAACAAGCCTACTGTTGCCACTCGCAAGGCATCTGAAAATGCGCTTGAAGTGATCAACGGCGTGGTTCCCGAAACCATCGGCGGCTCCGCCGACCTGACCGGCTCCAACAACACCAAGACCAGCCAGACCGCATCCATCACCCCGGATGATTTCTCCGGTCGTTACCTGCACTACGGTGTGCGCGAACACGGCATGGCCGCAATCATGAACGGTATCGCCCTTCACGGTGGCCTGATCCCCTATTCCGGCGGCTTCCTGATCTTCTCAGACTACTGCCGCGCTTCCATCCGCCTGGCAGCTCTCATGGGCATCCGCGTGATTCACGTTCTCACCCACGACTCCATCGGTCTTGGTGAAGATGGCCCGACCCACCAGCCGGTGGAACATAGGGCCGCTCTGCGCGCGATCCCCAACCTCCTGACTTTCCGTCCGGCTGACGCGACAGAAACGGCAGAATGCTGGCAGCTGGCACTCGAAAACCAGAAGCGTCCGTCTGCAATCGCACTCACACGCCAAAACCTGGTTGCTGTGCGCACGGTTGAAGAAGAGGAAAACCTTTGTGCGTCCGGCGCCTATGAGCTGATCTCGTCTGCTGACGCTCAGGTCACCGTTTTCGCATCAGGCTCCGAAGTGGAAATCGCCGTTGACGCGGCAAATCAGCTTGAAGAAAAGGGCATTGCCACACGCGTTGTCTCTGTGCCCTCTTTCGAGTTGTTTGAAGACCAGACATCCGAGTACCAGGCCGCCATCATCGGCAATACACCGGTCAAAATCGCCATCGAGGCAGGCATTCGTCAGGGCTGGGATCGTTTCATCGGCAACGATGGCGCGTTCATCGGCATGACCGGCTTCGGCGCATCCGGCCCCTACAAAGAGCTCTACAAGCACTTCGGCATCACGGCAGAGGCAATTGTATCTGCGGCTGAAGCCAAGTTGAGCTGATTATCAGGATAATTGCAGCCAGACAGTTCTATTTCAGTTGAGAAAGATCAATTTATTCAATTTGAAAAGAACCTAGTTTGGCTGCAGGAATAATAGCCTTTCTGGAAACCCAAAGCGGGAGTTGAACATATGACTGTAAAAGTTGCCATCAATGGTTTTGGCCGCATCGGCCGCAATGTATTACGCGCGATTTATGAATCCGGCCGCAAGGATATTGACGTCGTTGCGATCAACGATCTGGGCCCGGTTGAAACCAACGCCCATCTGTTGCGTTACGATTCCGTTCATGGCCGCTTCCCGCACGAAGTTTCCGTCGATGGCGACACGATCTCCATCGGCTCTGAAAGCTTCAAGGTGCTTGCAGAACGCGACCCGGCCAACCTGCCCTGGGGCGATCTTGACATCGATATCGTGATGGAATGCACAGGCATCTTCACGTCCAAGGACAAGGCTTCTGCTCACCTTGCAGCCGGCGCAAAGCGCGTTCTCGTTTCAGCACCGTCCGACGGCGCGGACAAAACCATCGTTTACGGCGTGAACCACAACACGCTCACCAAGGACGACCTGGTCGTTTCCAACGCTTCGTGCACCACCAACTGCCTTGCACCGGTCGCCTACGTTCTCTCCAAAGAATTCGGTATCGAAAAAGGCTACATGACCACGATCCACGCCTATACAGGCGACCAGCCGACACTCGACACGATGCACAAGGATCTCTACCGTGCCCGTGCAGCAGCCCTTTCCATGATCCCGACATCCACTGGCGCTGCCAAGGCTGTTGGCCTCGTTCTTCCTGAGCTGAAGGGCAAGCTGGACGGTTCCGCTATCCGCGTGCCAACCCCGAACGTTTCCGTGGTTGACCTGAAGTTCATCGCTTCCAAGAACACCACAGCCGAAGAAGTCAACGCTGCAATCAAGGCAGCGTCTGAAGGCGAACTGAAGGGCATTCTCGGTTACTCCGACGAACCGTTGGTTTCGGTTGACTTCAACCACAACGCCAACTCCTCCTCGTTCGCCTCGGCCCAGACCAAGGTCATGGATGGCAACCTCGTGCGTATCCTTTCCTGGTACGACAACGAATGGGGCTTCTCCAACCGCATGTCTGACACGGCAGTTGCAATGGCAAAGCTCATCTAAGCGAATAGCTTATATCTATTGTGAAAAGCGCGTCCCTTGCGGCGCGCTTTTTATTGCCGAAATTCTCGTACGCGCCAACGGCAATTCAAAGCGATCCCCGCGCCCTCTCTGCGCAACAAGGTGCTTCATCTGCACTCTTGGTGGCCTATATTCCTGGCAACATCGGCATCCCTCCATCCAGATACACCCCTTCCATAGCCAGCAGCC
>JBNKQT010000054.1:0-12013 GCA_050297115.1 Ensifer sp.
CTGATGCTGGTCAGCCCGATTTTCATGATGCAGGTCTACGACCGTGTTCTTGCAAGCGGGCATTTGGAAACCCTGGCAAGCCTGACGATTATGGCTGTCGTTGCCCTCATTGTTCTCGGGCTTTTTGAGGGGCTGCGCCAGCAGCTTTTGTCCCGGGCTGGTGATTGGCTGGAACGTTCGGCTGGTAACATTTTAATTGATGCAGCCCTTCAGCAGGGAACGCCCGTCAACCGACTGTTTCAGCATGTGAAAGCGGTTCGCCGGTTTTTCTGTGCGCAAAGTGTGTTTTCACTTCTGGATGCCCCCTGGCTCTTTGTTTTTGCAGGGCTTTTGTGGTGGATGCACCCGTGGCTTGGCATTGCAGCCATTGTCGGTGCCTCAATGTTGCTGGCCATTGCCCTTGCCACTGAACTGGTAAGCCGCCGCCCTTTGAGCGAGGCGCAAACCTATCAGAATGAAACCCAGACCATCCTTTCCAGTGCGCTGCGCAATGCGGATGCGGTGAAGGCCATGGGCATGGCGGATGCACTGAAACGCCGCTGGGCGGAGGCATCTGATGCGGCCTATGAGCGTCAGGCCAAGGCGGCCGAACGTTCGGCCTTTCTGTCCGGCTTTGCCAAGTCGATCCGACTGATTATTCAGTCCGCCATTTTGGCGCTTGGTGCGATGCTGGTTTTGCGCGGTGAGCTTTCAGGCGGTGGCATGATTGCCGCCTCCACGCTGCTTGGCCGCTGTCTTGCACCGGTTGAGCAGGCGATTGGTGCCTGGAAAGGCTTTGTTCAGGCGCGTGATGCCTGGCGTGATCTGGTGAATACCAATACCAAACCTGCGGGATCACCGCCAATTGATCTTCCCGCGCCCAAGGGAGAGCTTGTTGTTGATGGACTTGGTTTTCATCCAGACCCGAAGCGTCCTTCCATTCTCTCTGATGTTTCCTTTTCTGTGAAACCGGGCGAGATACTCTGTCTGATTGGGCCATCGGGAAGCGGCAAGACAACGCTCAGCCGAATGCTGGTGGGCGCGCAAAGCCCAAGTGCGGGCGAGGTGCGGTTGGATGAACGGGCCGTTACCGGCTGGAACCCCGCGCAATTGGGTCGTTTTGTCGGTTATGTGCCACAGGGCGTGGAAATGCTGCCGGGAAGCCTGAAAGACAATATTCAGCGTTTTGGTGAGGATGACCCGGAAGGTGTTGTCAAAGCAGCCCGCATGGCCGGAGTGGACGAGCTGATCCGCAATCTTCCCGATGGCTATGAAACAATGATCAACGCATCTGGCCCGTCGCCGCTTTCGGCTGGTCAGTTGCAGCGTCTTGCTCTGGCGCGTGCGCTTTACGGTGCGCCGAAGCTTGTTGTGCTGGATGAGCCCAACGCCAATCTGGATGTGGAAGGCGAGCATGCCCTGTTTGGTGCGGTAAAGAAAATTGCAGCCGAGGGTGCTTCTGTCATCATCATCAGCCATCGCCCGGCGCTGCTTGAAGCTGCTGACCGGATTGCGGTTTTGAGAAGTGGCCGGATTGTTGCCGAGGGGCCGCGAGATGAAGTTCTCAAACCTAAATTGGCGGCGGAACGGCCGCAGTCGAAACCGCGCGAGCCGCGTGTTACGCCCTTTGCCGTAGCGGCAGAATGATCGTGAGGAAGGTACAGACAAATGTTTGGTGACAATAAAAATAGCCTTTCCAAAGAAGATGCAGCCACACTTCGCAAATCCGTCAGCCGTCCGGTCATTCTGGCTGGCGTTGTGGCAGGTCTGTTTTTTGGTGTTGGTGGCGCCTGGTCAACGCTGGCACCTATTGCCAGTGCCGCACTTGCCGTGGGGACCATTAGCCCCGAGGGGCACCGCAAGACGGTGCAGCATCTGGAAGGTGGCATTGTTCGCGAAATTCTCGTTAAAGATGGCGATCAGGTGAAAAACGGTGATGTGCTGATGACGCTGGAAGATACACAGGCGCTTGCCGCCTACCGGGTCCAGCAGGCGCAGCTTGTGTCACTAAAGGCAACGGAAGCGCGGCTGGTTGCCGAGGAGAAGGGCAAGGCAAAACCCGACTGGAGTACAGTGCCGGAAATGCCGGGGCACAATGAAGCAATTCAAGACCAGCGGCATATTTTTGAAGCGCGCAGAGAGAGTGAAAAAAGCGAGCGCCAAATTCTGGGGCTGCGGGTCAATCAGCTGGAAAAGGAAATCGAGGGGTTTGAAGCCCAAATCGACAGCCAGACCGAGCAATTGGCGCTGATCTCAGATCAGATCGCCACAATGGAAGGGCTTATAGAGCAGCAATTGGCGCGCAAACCGCAGCTTTTGGAATTGAAGCGCCAGAAGGCCGAAATTCTGGGTAATCGTGCCTCAAACCAATCGGCGATTGCCCGCTCTGAGCAAACCATTGGTGAAACGCAATTGCAGATTTTGAATCTGGGAACACGCCGCCGCGATGAGGCTGCCAACAAGCTGGGAGAAACCAGAACCCGGATTGCCGACCTTGAGGAGCGCATGGCGGGCACAAGTGATGTTTTGGCCCGCACGGTTGTTACCGCGCCTGCGGATGGAACGGTGTTTGACCTGCGGATGAAGACGACTGGCGGGGTATTGCGCTCCGGTGATCCCATTATGGATATTGTCCCGCAAAATGATGAATTGCTGGTGGATGCGCGGGTTCAGCCAAACGATATCGATGTGGTGACCGCAGGCCTTGAGGCACAAGTGACGTTGACCGCGGTTCCCCAGCGCAATGCGCCAAAGCTCAAGGGAACGGTTGCCAATGTGTCAGCTGACAGCATGACCGACCGGATGACAGGAGAGGTCTATTACCTTGCGCGGGTCAAGATTGATGGAAAATCGCTGGAAGAGCTGGGCAATGATATCGACCTGGTTCCCGGCATGCCCGCCAATACGATGATCTTTACCGGTTCGAGGACCTTTTTGGAATATCTGACGGAACCACTGGTTCAGAGTATCAATCGCAGCTTCCGCGAAGGCTAGGTCCTGACCCTGGAAGCTGCCTTTTGGTCTCCCGGTTCCCTCCACCGGGAGACCCGCATTCTCGGGCTCTTGTGTTTTTTTGCATTTTATGTTCGTTTCATTTTCCTTTTTGAAGGAGGTGAAGCTTGGCTTTGTCGATGCGGAACCGGGTATGTTGGAGGGGAAAGCATGCTTTTGAACAGCCGCCAGGCGGAAATTCTGGAAATTGCCAAGGTGCAAGGGCGGGTGTTTGTTGAAGATCTGGCTGTTCGATTTTCCGTGACACCGCAAACGATCCGAAAGGATCTGAATGATATGTGCGACGCGCGGATGCTGACCCGCATTCACGGTGGTGCACATTACTCCAGCGGCAATGAAAATCTGGAATATGAAGCCAGACGCTTGATGAGCGCGGGGGAAAAGCAGGCAATCGGCGAGGCTGCCGCAGCATTGATCCCGGATGGCGCCTCCCTTTTCATCAATATCGGCACAACGACGGAAGCCGTTGGCGAGGCGCTCACCGGGCATTCCGGCTTGATGGCAATTACAAATAATATCAACGTTGCCAATCGGTTGCGTGTATTTTCTTCGATCGAAGTTGTTATTGCCGGCGGTGTAGTGCGGGCCACGGATGGTGGTATTGTTGGCGAAGCGGCAGTCGACTTCATCCGCCAGTTCAAGGTTGACTACGCGGTGATCGGTGTTTCGGCGATTGATGAGGATGGCGCTCTTCTCGACTTCGATTTTCGCGAAGTGAAGGTGGCACAGGCGATCATTGCCAATGCGCGGCATGTGATACTGGTTTCTGATGCAAGCAAATTTGAACGCACTGCGCCCGTGCGTATTGGTCACATTTCTCAGGTCCACACTTTCATCACAGACCGCTGTCAGCATGAAAAAATCAGGGAAATCTGTGCGTTAAACGAAGTGCGGGTGATTGAAACTGCAACCGGGGCGCAAGCGGCGTCTTTTGATAACTGAGTTCTTATCGAAATTTCGTTTGACATTCGCTTTACTTTCGCAAACTATGCAGAAAATTTCGTATTGCCAAAAAATGCTGCAATGCGAAAAGAAGCGAGGCATGCAGGCGAGATGGCAAACGAAACTATCTTTGATATTTTCGTCATTGGTGGCGGCATTAACGGGTGCGGCATTGCACGCGATGCCGCTGGCCGTGGTTATTCTGTGGGTCTGGCCGAAATGAACGATCTTGCTTCCGGCACATCGTCAGGTGCGACAAAGCTGATCCATGGCGGGTTGCGTTACCTTGAATATTATGAATTTCGGCTTGTGCGTGAGGCGTTGATGGAGCGTGAGGTGTTGTGGGCAACAGCACCGCATATCATCTGGCCCATGCGCTTTGTGCTGCCGTTCCACAAAGGGGGCATTCGTCCTGCATGGCTCGTTCGCCTTGGACTGTTCCTTTACGACCATCTGGGCGGCCGCAAGCTTCTGCCGCCGACACGCACCTTGAACATGCGTACAGACAGTGCGGCTAAACCGTTGAGGCCGCTGTTCAACAAGGCATTTGAATATTCCGACGGGTGGGTGAATGACGCGCGCATGGTGGTGCTGAATGCCAAGGATGCGCAGAACCGGGGTGCTGATATTTATGTGCGTACGGAGGTTGTTTCGGCTCGTTCAGAAAACGGCATTTGGGAAGTTACCTTGCGGGACAAGGCCAGTGGCGCAACAAAGGTTGTGAAATCCCGCATGTTGGTGAACGCGGGCGGTCCGTGGGTGGATAAGGTGATCCAGGGTGTGACCGGGCAGAATGATGCCCATAATGTTCGCCTGGTTCAGGGCAGCCATATTGTTATTCGCAAGAAGTTTGATGACCCGCGAGCATATTTCTTTCAGAACCCGGACAACCGCATCATTTTCGCCATACCTTATGAGAATGATTTCACGCTGATTGGCACTACTGATCAGGACTATGAAGGTGATCCGAAAGATGTGAAGATCAGCGATGCGGAGACCGACTATCTTTGCGACGCGGCGAGTGAATATTTTGCCGAGCCAGTGACGCGGGACGATATTGTGTGGACTTATTCCGCCGTGCGCCCGCTTTTCGATGACGGTGCGACCAAGGCTCAGGAAGCAACGCGCGACTATGTTTTGAAGCTGGAGAACGGCTCTGGCAATGCGCCGCTTTTGAATGTGTTTGGCGGCAAATTGACGACCTATCGCCGTTTGGCCGAGAGCGCGCTTGAAAAAATTGGCGAAGCGATTGGTGCGAAAGGCAAGCGCTGGACTGATGGTGCAAAACTGCCCGGTGGCGATTTCCCGGTAACGGGATATGACGCCGAAGTCAGCCGATTGAACAAAGATTTTGGTTTTTTGAAGAGCGAGCATGCAGCGCGCTATATTCGCCTTTACGGGACACATGCCTGGGACCTTTTGGGCAAGGCGGCAAGCTATTCTGATCTTGGGCGTCACTTTGGTGGCAACCTTTTTGAAGCGGAAGTGCAATGGCTCATTGGCGAGGAATGGGCCCGCAGCGCTGAGGACGTTGTCTGGCGGCGCACGAAAGAAGGTTTGAGGCTCTCGAAAGAAGAGATTGCCTCGTTGGAGGACTATATGTCGGGCGCGCTCAAAGCCGCCTGACAGAAGAAACGACGGCAGGAGGAGGCCGGTAAGTTTTATGCTGGAATTGCGCAACGCCGCGAAGAAGGTGCGTGGGGATTATCATATTCACCCCAGCAATCTGACGCTTGAACGCGGCACGCTGAATGTGCTTCTGGGCCCGACCCTTTCGGGCAAGACAAGCCTGATGCGCCTGATGGCCGGTCTGGACAAGCCGACCGAGGGCAGCATCTGGTTTGACGGGGAAGATGTAACCGGCGTGAAGGTACAAGCGCGCAATGTGGCGATGGTTTATCAGCAGTTCATCAACTATCCGGCGATGACCGTTTACGAGAATATCGCTTCGCCGATGCGCCTTGCTGGCAAGAATGCGTCGGAAATTGATGCGGCGGTGAAAAAGACGGCGGATCTTCTCAAGCTGACGCCTTATCTGGACCGCACGCCGCTGAATTTGTCCGGCGGTCAGCAGCAGCGCACAGCACTGGCCCGCGCGATTGTGAAAGGGGCAAGCCTCGTTCTTCTCGATGAGCCATTGGCCAATCTGGACTATAAGCTGCGCGAGGAGCTGCGCGAAGAACTGCCGAAAATCTTTGCCGAATCCGGTGCGATTTTTGTTTATGCGACCACAGAGCCATCAGAGGCGCTTCTGTTGGGTGGCAAGACGGCAACCCTGCATGAAGGCCGAATTTCCCAATTTGGCTCCACCGTGGAGGTTTACCGCAATCCCGCTGATTTGATCACCGCGCAAACCTTTGCTGATCCGCCGTTGAATGTGATGCAAGTGGAGAAGAAGGGCATGGCCTTGATGAAGGATGGCGTGCATTTGTTGCAGGCACCATCGCATTTTGCAGCCATTCCGGATGGTCCGCTGACGGTCGCTTTCCATCCACACCATCTGGCGCTCAAGCCGCAATATGACGGGGCCGAAAAGCTGACCGCGACCGTGCGTATTTGCGAGATCACGGGTTCGGAAAGTTTTGTGCACCTGACTTTTGCGGGTGCGGAATGGGTGATGCTGGCACACGGCATTCATGATTTTGACACGGGCGCGGAGGTGGCGATGTTCACCGACACGCGCCATCTGATGGCGTTTGATGCATCGGGCAAGGCAATCTCTGCCGATGCCGAAGCCGGACATGCGGGCTGAGGAGGACAAAGACCATGGCACGCATCAATCTCGACCATATCCGCCACGCTTACGGCGCAAAGCCGAAGTCGGATGCCGACTATGCGCTGAAAGAAGTGCATCACGAATGGGTGGATGGCGGCGCTTACGCGCTGCTTGGCCCATCGGGCTGTGGCAAGACGACATTGCTCAACATCATTTCCGGTCTGCTGCATCCGTCAGAAGGCAAGATCCTGTTTGACGGCAAGGACGTAACAAACCTTTCCACGCGTGATCGCAACATTGCGCAGGTGTTCCAGTTCCCGGTCATCTACGACACGATGACGGTTTACGACAATCTGGCCTTTCCGCTCCGCAACCGGCGTGTGCCGGAGGATGAGGTGGACCGAAAAGTGCGCGAGACGCTGGAAATTATTGATCTGGCTGATTGGGCCAAGCGCCGCGCGACTGGCTTGACTGCGGATCAGAAGCAGAAGATTTCGCTGGGTCGCGGGCTGGTGCGTTCCGATGTGAACGCCATCCTCTTCGATGAGCCGCTTACCGTGATTGATCCGCACATGAAGTGGATGTTGCGCACGGAGCTTAAAAAGCTGCACCGCCAGTTTGGCCACACCATGGTTTATGTGACGCACGACCAGACGGAAGCCCTCACTTTCGCCGACAAAGTGGTGGTGATGTATGAGGGCGAAATTGTGCAAATTGGCACGCCGGACGAACTTTTCAACCGACCCGCACATACGTTCGTGGGTTACTTCATCGGCTCACCGGGCATGAATCTGCTGCCTGCCAAAGTGGAAGGCGCGACAGCACGGGTCGGCTCGCAATCTATCGATCTTGGTTTCGCACCAGGGGCGGATGCTGAGGCCAAAAACGAAATCGGTATTCGTCCTGAATTCATCACGCTTGGCCGGGATGGTCTGCCGATTGTGGTGAACAAGGTGGAAGACACGGGCCGCCAGAAGATTGTGCGCGCTGAGTTCGAAGGTCTGCCGATTGCGGTTGTCACTGGCGAGGACGACGAGATCCCTGCCGATCCGAAGATCAGCTTCAAGCCGGGCGGGGTTAATCTCTACCGCAATTCCTGGCTTGTGAACGGGGAGGTGTGAGTGATGGAAAAGACAGTCAATCAAAAAGCCTGGTTCCTCGTTCTGCCCGTTTTGATCCTGGTGATTTTCTCAGCTGCCATTCCGCTGATGACGGTGGTGAACTACTCGGTGCAGGATACGTTCGGCAATAACCAGTTTTTCTGGGCGGGCACCGACTGGTTTGTCGACATGCTGCACTCGGATCGCTTCTGGGATGCACTGGTTCGCAACCTCATTTTCTCCTTCATCATTCTGGCCATTGAAGTGCCGCTTGGAATTTTCATTGCGCTCAATATGCCGAAAAAGGGCCTTGGCGTTCCTGTCTGCCTCGTGCTGATGGCGCTGCCGCTGCTCATTCCGTGGAATGTGGTGGGAACGATCTGGCAGGTGTTCGGTCGCGTCGATATTGGTCTTCTGGGCCATACGCTGGAAGCAATCGGCGTCGACTATAACTATGTGCAATATCCGATGGATGCATGGGTCACCGTCATCGTGATGGACGTGTGGCATTGGACGAGCCTTGTTGTGCTTCTGTGCTATGCGGGGCTCGTTTCCATTCCCGATGCCTATTATCAGGCCGCGCAGATTGACGGCGCATCACGCTTCTCAGTCTTCCGCTACATCCAGTTGCCGAAGATGAAACGTGTGCTGCTGATTGCTGTGCTCTTGCGCTTCATGGATAGTTTCATGATTTACACGGAACCTTTCGTGGTCACCGGCGGGGGCCCGGGTAATTCCACAACGTTCCTTTCCATCGATCTGGTGAAAATGGCGATTGGTCAGTTTGACCTTGGCCCTGCGGCTGCCATGTCCCTGATCTACTTCCTGATCATCCTTTTGCTGTCATGGGTGTTCTACACCGTCATGACCAGCGCGGACGCGAAAGGCTGAGGCGATGAGCGATCATATTGAAAAAACAAAATTCGGCTGGCTCGTGCCCACGCTCTATATCCTGTTTCTGCTCTTGCCGATCTATTGGCTGGTGAATATGAGCTTCAAGGAGAATACCGAAATTCTCGGCTCCTTCTCGCTCTATCCGCAGAACCCGACACTCAGGAACTACGCGGTGATCTTCACCGATCCCTCGTGGTACAACGGCTATATCAACTCCATCATCTATGTGGTGTTGAACACGGTCATTTCCGTGGCGGTGGCACTGCCTGCAGCCTATGCGTTTTCGCGCTACACATTCCTTGGCGATAAGCACCTGTTCTTCTGGCTGCTCACAAACCGTATGGCACCACCTGCCGTTTTCGCGCTGCCCTTCTTCCAGCTTTATTCGGCCTTTGGTCTGATCGACACACATATCGCGGTTGCCTTGGCGCATTGCCTGTTCAATGTGCCCCTCGCAGTGTGGATTCTCGAAGGTTTCATGTCTGGCGTGCCAAAGGAAATTGACGAGACCGCCTATATTGATGGCTATTCATTCCCGCGTTTCTTCGTGAAGATTTTCATGCCGCTCACGGCAAGCGGTATTGGTGTGGCAGCCTTCTTCTGCTTCATGTTCTCATGGGTGGAACTGTTGATTGCCCGAACGCTGACGACGACAGACGCCAAGCCGATTGCAGCCACCATGACACGCACGGTTTCGGCCTCCGGGCTTGATTGGGGCGTGCTGGCAGCAGCCGGTGTGCTGACCATCATTCCCGGCGCTTTGGTCATCTACTTTGTTCGCAACTATATCGCCAAGGGCTTTGCCCTGGGGCGTGTGTGAGGGAGGGGAACATGGATTTATCATGGATGGCCTGGACCGGCCCAACAGCAACCTTCTTCATCGTCATTTTCTCACTCATCGCCTGCATGGGCGTGTGGGAATATTTTTCACCCGGCGGCAATCCGCGCGTCGGCATTTTGAGGTTCGAGACGACCCGGGGGGACCGTCTCTTCATTTCGCTGCTTGGTTCAGCGTTTATCCATCTCGCTTGGCTGGGGCTTGGAGGCCCAAGTCTTTGGTGGGCTCTTGCCTTGTCTGTGGTCTACGCAATTGGCGTATTCCGCTTTGTTTGAGGCTTGAAATGTCGGGTGGCTTGTCCACCCGGTTATGAAACTGCAATCGCAACGTACGGGAGGACAACTCATGCGACGGCACCTACTAACATCAACAGCAGCAGCGCTTCTGGCTTTCACCGGGACGGCATTTGCCGGAATGGACGAAGCCAAACAGTTCCTGGACTCTGAAATCGGCGATCTTTCCACGCTTTCGCGTGGCGATCAGGAAGCCGAAATGCAGTGGTTTGTCGATGCAGCAAAGCCTTTTGCTGGCATGGAAATCAAGGTGGTATCCGAAACCATCACCACGCATGAATATGAGTCCAAGGTTTTGGCTCCAGCCTTCACCGCCATCACCGGCATCAAGATCACGCACGACCTGATCGGCGAAGGCGACGTGGTTGAAAAGCTGCAGACGCAGATGCAGTCGGGCGAAAACATCTATGACGGCTATATCAACGACTCCGACCTGATCGGCACGCACTGGCGCTACCAGCAGGCCCGCATCCTGACCGACTGGATGGAAGGCGAAGGCAAGGACGTGACCAACCCTGGTCTCGATCTGGATGACTTTATTGGCAAGTCGTTCACAACCGCACCGGATGGCAAGCTCTACCAGCTTCCCGATCAGCAGTTCGCGAACCTCTATTGGTTCCGCTATGACTGGTTCAACGACGAGAAAACCAAGGCCGACTTCAAGGCGAAATACGGTTACGATCTCGGTGTTCCGGTGAACTGGTCGGCTTATGAGGATATTGCCGAATTCTTCACAGGACGCGACATGTCTTACATGGGCGGACCGAAGAGCGTCTTCGGTAACATGGACTACGGTAAAAAGGATCCGTCCCTTGGCTGGCGCTACACAGATGCCTGGATGTCCATGGCAGGTATGGGCGACAAGGGCGAGCCGAACGGTCTTCCGGTTGACGAATGGGGCATTCGTGTAAACGAAAACTCACAGCCGACCGGCTCCTGCGTGGCGCGCGGTGGTGCAACCAACTCTCCAGCTGCCGTTTACGCCGTTCAGAAAGCTATCGATTGGCTGGAAAAATACTCTCCGCCAGCTGCTGCAGGCATGACCTTCTCTGAAGCTGGCCCGGTTCCAGCACAGGGTGAAGTGGCTCAGCAGATGTTCTGGTACACAGCCTTCACCGCCGACATGGTGAAAGAAGGCCTGCCGGTGATGAACGACGATGGCACGCCGAAATGGCGCATGGCCCCAAGCCCGCATGGCACTTACTGGGAAGAAGGCACCAAGATCGGTTATCAGGATGCCGGTTCGTGGACACTCATGAAATCAACGCCTGTTGACCGTGCAAAAGCTGCGTGGCTCTATGCACAGTTCGTGACTTCCAAGACCGTTGACCTGAAGAAGTCTGACGTTGGTCTCACATTCATCCGTGAATCCACTATCAACAGCCAGCACTTCACAGACCGTGCGCCGAAGCTCGGTGGTCTGGTAGAATTCTACCGCTCACCGGCCCGTGTTCAGTGGTCGCCAACCGGCACCAACGTTCCGGATTATCCGAAGCTCGCACAGCTGTGGTGGCAGAACATTGGTGATGCCATGTCTGGTGCCAAGACCCCGCAGGAAGCACTCGACGCATTGTGCGCCGACCAGGAAAAAGTGCTTTCCCGTCTGGAGCGCGCAGGCGTTCAGGGCGACATTGGTCCGAAGCTGAACGACGAAGTCGATCCGCAGGAATGGCTTGCAAAGGCTGGTTCTCCGAAGGCAAAAATCGAAAACGAAAAGCCGCAGGGCGAAACCGTTTCCTACGATGAGCTGATCAAGAGCTGGCAGTAAGCATAAACTGCATCAAACAGAAGGGCCGGGGCGATCCAATCGCCCCGGCCTTCGCGTTTCTATTTGAATTTGGTTTCGGTCAGCTAAGGTTTTGGCTTTCAGCTTTCTTTGTAAAGATCGGCATAGGTGTCGCGCAGAATATTCTTCTGAACCTTGCCCATGGTGTTGCGAGGCAGCTCATCAACAAAGATCACATGCTTAGGCTGCTTGTAGAGGGCAAGACGATCTTTGAGATTGTTCAAGACGTCTGTCTCACTCAGGCTCGCACCTGCCTCAAGCACCACAATGGCCATCACCCCTTCGCCAAAGTCAGCATGGGGAACACCGATAAACTTGAAAGGGACGTTAGAGCTCGGCAGCGACCGACTTTATGTGGCGTTTGGCAACGTGATTTCACGCCAGACGGCCATAGCCTCGGTGCGAAGTGTTCGGTGTTCGGCAGCGGATTGATGTTTGCGGTGAAACAGAAAC
>JBNKQT010000055.1:0-3095 GCA_050297115.1 Ensifer sp.
CATCGACACCAAGCCGGGACACCGGGTTATTGGCGTATCCATCGCGCTGACGCGCGGTCGCACGGTGCTGGTGGCCGATACGGCAGTTCACGACATGCCATCGTCTGAAGAACTGGCCGATATTGCAGAAGAAGCATCCGGTCTTGCACGTCGGTTTGGTTATGAACCGCGCGTGGCCATGCTTGCCTATTCCACATTCGGCCATCCGCCCGGCGAACGCTCAGAGCGGGTTCAGGAAGCGGTAAAAATTCTTGATCGTCGTCGTGTCGATTTTGAATATGATGGTGAAATGGCCGCTGATGTCGCGTTGAATTCTGAAATGATGCATCAGTACCCGTTCTGCCGCCTGTCCGGCCCGGCAAACGTTCTGGTGATGCCCGCCTTCCACTCCGCTTCAATCTCCACAAAAATGCTGCAGGAACTTGGCGGCTCAACCGTTATCGGCCCGCTTCTGGTTGGTCTCGACAAGTCGGTCCAGATTGCATCCATGGGTGCAAAGGACTCTGACATTGTGAATATGGCGGCGATTGCTGCTTATAATGCGGGGGTTTGACCCCTATTCTATCTGGCATAAAAACGAAAAAGCACCGGACATTGAGCCGGTGCTTTTTGCCTTCAGGCAATGAACAATCTTAGGCGGCGAAGCGTTTGGCGTCTTCGCCGTAATAGTTTTTGTAGCGGCCTGAGATGTTCGCGATCGGGAGGATGACGAGGACATCCGTTGTGCGGAAAGCCCGATCGACGACTGCGCCTTCGCCAATCATCGCACCGAGGCGCAGATAGCCCTTGATCAGCGGCGGGAGGGCCAAAAGAGCAGCTTTGGCATTGATCGCTTCGGCGGGCATCAGATCCATCTTGTGGTAGAGATCCGGCAAGGCTTGGGCATTCCAACCATTTTTGGCAGCTGCATTGTGATGCAGGAAGGAGAGCGCCAGGGCATGTTCCTCCGGCACGGCACCGGGGAAGGAACCGCAACCAAACATAACGTCGATATTGTGTTTAAGCGAATAGGCCCAGTTGCCCTGCCACAGAAGCTCCACCGTGCGGCGATTGCGATATTGCGGCAAAACACAGGAGCGGCCTAGCTCCATAAAGCGTTTGCCGGGATGGCGGGCGACGAGATCGGCAATCTCGAATTCTGATGAAGAATAGAAGCCACCATTGGCCATGGCGATTTCCTGGCGAAGCAGGCGATAGGTGCCGACAATCTGGTCTTCCGGCTCGCCCTCAATGGACGTGTCGAGAACAAGAAGATGGTCGCAAATAGCATCCCAGGCATCAATGTCTCGGCGTTGGGCTTGCGCCTGCGGCGGAACTTGAGCACCCATTTCTTCCACAAACACGCGATAGCGAAGGGCTTGCGCAGCGGCAATTTCGCTTTCACTGCATGCAAGCCGCGTTTCAAGGTTGCCCATGCGGCCAAGTACATCGCTTTGGCCTGAACCCTTAACAGAAGTTTGCAGCGCCAAATTTGCATCGCCATAAATTACAGTTGCGGTTTCCATGCTCATCTCAATCCGATTCCAGGGTCAGATGCGCACCTTTAACCACTTAAATGCGACAGCGCGGTGACAACACCCTCGCCTATATTAGCTATGCATGGCGTTGTTGTAAAAAGCCGAATTTCGAAACATGGCTTGCAAGGCTTTCAGGATCAGCTGGTTTTTGGATAAAGGCACAAGCACCGGCATCGAGAACTGTGCGCTCAATATCCTTGTCTCCGTTTCCAGACACAACGATGACCGGCAATTCGTGACGACCGGTATCAGCTTCATAAACGCGGATCGCCGCAATCGCATCCAGACCGTTGCCACCTGGCATGGAAAGATCCGTAATCAGGATATCCGGTCTGCCGACAAGCGCCGTGGCTGCTTCAACAAGGTCGTCATAGGTTTCAACGGTTTGAACCTTGTGGCCCGCCTTTGTCAGCGTCGCGCGAATGAGCAGCGCATTCACCGGATCGTCTTCGGCAACCAGAACCTTCAGGCTGGAGCTTTCCGGTGCTGTAAACCTCGATGCAACAGAGCCGCTGCGATTATCGTTTAGCGGATCGCGCAGCTCAATTCCACGCATATGGCCAAGCAAAACCTCAACAAGCGAACGCTCGCGCAAGGGGCGTACCAGCCAGGAATCAAAACCAATACCGGTGATCTTGGAGGTACGGTTTTCCGGATTAACCAGGAATATCTTTCGTGCGCCCTCATCAACAAGTTCCGGCCGTATCGACAGAATTCGATTGAATGCATCGGCATGACGATGATCAACGATAACATCGGTAAATTTCGCAGTGTTTTCCTGCAGTATTTTTTCCGCCGCAGTTACGTCATCGGCATGAAGGCTTACCCCACCCAGAGTTTCTACGGTTTTCTGCAAGGCATGGGCGGTCGGCCCTGCTGGTGCAACAATCAATACTCGCGATTTTCTCAAGACGGAACGACGGTTGTCGCGCGCGCCGAAATCGCCAGAAAGCTCAACGGGCAGCCGGATGGTGAACGTGCTGCCGCGACCTTTGTCGCTGGTCAAGGTGATGTCACCGCCCGCTTCGGCCACAATGCGCGCTGAAATTGCCAGCCCCAAACCGGTGCCGCCGGATTTCTGCTGCGTGCTGCCAACCTGTTCGAACTCACCGAAAATCTGCTTCTGTTCGTCCAGGGTCATTCCTGGACCTGTATCCGTCACACGGATGACAAGTGCGCTGCGCTCCAGCGACGCCTCAACATAAACACCGCCTTTCTGGGTGAATTTCACGGCATTCCCAATGATATTGAAGAGAACCTGGCGCAACCGCGCCGGGTCAAAAGACATAACCTCCGGCACGTCGCTTGTTGTCCAGCTGGCAATTTCGATACCCTTTTCGTGGGCCCGATGGGCAAGCATTTCAACGACGCCTTCCAAAAGCGTTCTGAGCGATTCTTCCTGCGGGCGAAGTTCAAACCGACCGGCCTCAAGGGAGACAAAGTCCAAAAGGTCATCAACCAGCTGGGCAAGCGTATTGGATGACTGGCGAATGCCGGTCAGATAGTTGCGCTGCTCGGGCGTCAGCTTGCTCTGCGCCAACAGATGACACATGCCGGTAATGCCGGAAAGCGGGGTGC
>JBNKQT010000056.1:0-3471 GCA_050297115.1 Ensifer sp.
CCGGCAAAGCGCATGCCGCATACGCCGCGCACCACTGGTGTCGTGTGCGCATTGAACCGCCAGATTCCGCTCAACGCCTTAGCCGGGCAGCAGAATATGTGCCTGTTTTCAATCGATTTATGTCGCAACGCGAGCAGAGCAAAACCTGCGCATTTCGGCGTAATTTAATCTATGTTTTACAATGTATTAATAAACAGCCATGCGTTAGACGCATAAGTGATTTGACCAATTAGCCCTTCATTTTTTCGCATTGCAGCATATATTGAAATCAACAAAGAGAAGGCAGTGACCTCCCAACACGCAAGCCTTCAACACACGAGCGAAAGGATGAAACGATGAACATTACACGTTCTTACAACAATTGGCGCAAATACCGTCAGACCGTGAACGAACTGAACCGCATGAGCTCTCGCGAGCTTGCCGATCTTGGCATTGCCCGCTCTGACATTACGTCTGTTGCCCGTGAGGCCGTTCGCTAATCGCGGATTGAAAACAGAGCATTCAAGACGCCCTCAGGACTTAATGTCCGGGGCGTTTTTTGTTGCCCTGAACAAGTATATCGGGCAACCACACTGGCGAAAAAAGCGGCGCAGCTCAAAAAATGACTAATATTCGATCATTCATTTGCACAAATGCATAGCAGCTGAATATTTTTTGCACTGCTGAATCTTGAAATTCGGGTGTATACCTCTGCCATAAAGAAATGGGCCTAAAACCCTGTTTTGCGAGGAAGCGAACATGAACCCGATCCGTCTTACCAAGAACTACATCTCCTATCGCCGCACCGTAAAGGCTCTGAACAACCTTCCGACTGATCGTTTGGAAGATATCGGCCTGCAGCGCGGCCAGATCAACTCGATTGCTTCGCGAGCATTCCGCTAAGCAAACTGGTTGGTTCGACCCAAATTTAACGGCGCTCGATGCGCCGTTTTTTTTGCCTGTTTTTTCGCGGTCTTGGCCCTATCCCATTAAAGAGCGTGCCTGATTTGCCAAAATGCAATTGGCAGCATTTCTTACGCATGATATTCACCCGCCCATGACAAAATCAGATATCGCACCCATTCATATTATCGGCGGCGGGTTGGCTGGAAGCGAAGCTGCCTGGCAGGTCTCACGCGCCGGTATTCCGGTGATTCTTCATGAAATGCGTGGTGTTCGTGGCACAGACGCCCACAAAACCGACGGTTTAGCCGAACTGGTTTGTTCAAATTCGTTCCGCTCTGATGACGCCGAAAGCAATGCGGTTGGCGTTATCCATGCCGAAATGCGCATGGCGGGCTCTTTAATCATGGCGTGTGCCGACCAACATCAGGTGCCGGCAGGCGGCGCGCTGGCTGTTGATCGTGACGGATTTTCAGAAGCTGTCACGCAGGCTCTGGAAGCCGAGCCTCTGATCACCATCAAACGTGAAGAAATCACCGGTCTGCCACCTGAAGAATGGGATCAGGCGATCATTGCGACAGGCCCGCTTACAGCACCGTCGCTCGCGGATTCGATTCGCGCGGCAACGGGCACAGAATCGCTCGCCTTTTTCGATGCGATTGCACCGATTGTCCATCGTGAGTCGATCAACATGGATATTTGCTGGTACCAATCGCGCTACGACAAGGTTGGCCCCGGTGGCACCGGCAAAGACTACATCAACTGCCCGCTGGATGAAGCCCAATACTATGCCTTCATCGACGCGCTGGTTGAGGGTGACAAGGTCGGCTTCCATGAATGGGAGGGCACCCCCTATTTTGATGGTTGCCTTCCGATTGAAATCATGGCCGAGCGTGGTCGGGAGACATTGCGCCATGGCCCGATGAAGCCCATGGGTCTGACCAATGCCCACAAGCCTGATGAAAAGCCCTATGCGGTCGTGCAGCTGCGTCAGGATAATGCACTGGGGACGCTCTACAACATTGTCGGCTTTCAAACAAAACTACGCTACGGCGCACAGGCGGAAATTTTTCGCATGATACCTGGCCTGGAAAACGCGGAATTTGCGCGCCTGGGCGGTCTTCATCGCAATACCTATCTCAATTCGCCAGAACTTCTTGACACCTCTCTGACATTGAAAGGTCGACCGGGACTGCGTTTTGCGGGCCAAATCACCGGCTGTGAAGGTTATGTGGAAAGCGCCAGCATTGGCCTTTTGGCGGGCCGTTTTGCCGCTTCGGAGCGATTGGGCAAGCCCCTGCCCTTGCCACCAGTCGAAACAGCACTTGGTTCTCTGCTCAACCACATCACCGGCGGGCACCTTGTGTCCAAAGATGAACCGGGAAAACGCTCGTTCCAGCCAATGAATATCAATTTCGGGCTGTTTCCGGAGCTGGAACCCGGCGCGATCGTCAAGCCGGAGGGGGTGAAGCGCTTCCGCGGGAAAGACAAGGCGATTGCCAAGAAAAAGGCAACGAGCGCGCGCGCACTGGCTGCCTGTCGCAGCTGGCTTGATAAGCAATCAGCCTGAATGCGAACCAGCGTCGGCTGAAAAGTCGTCGTTGGCAACCAGGCTTCCCAAAAACCACAGTGAGACTTCGGCGGCCTGACTGGCATTCTTGAAGTGAAAGTCGCCGTCTTCAAGCCCCCTATCACCAAATTCGAGGTGGAGAGCGCGAGCATCGGCCTCGCTTGGCTCCACTCGCACCGTGTTTGGCTTCAGGATACGGCACACGGCATGGCGTCTGAAGTTTTGCATGCAGCCCGTCTTACCATCTGAAAGCCGGAAGAAGACGGCGGAAAAGTCCACCGTCGGCTGCGCCTCACGGATTGCCTCGCCTGGAAACGCCCTGCCGAATGCCATGATGGCAGACCCGATCTCATCGCCATCCCGCTCCAGCAGGTTCAGCTTGCGGAACGCATAGACAGACAGGGCTGCAATGCAGGCGCTCGAAACAATCAGATAAAAGGTATCCCAATTCAATTCGCTTTACCCTCGCAGCAATGCGGTGACGCTAGATTTCGACGCTTGCGCGAATTTTACGTCATTTTCTACTTTTCTTCAAAAAGACTTGGAAATTGCTGCGCGCCAGAGCCGCCATTGACGTGCAAACGGGCCGCGCTCTGCAGGCGCACCAGCCACGACCGCACTTGCCCTCTTCCTCGCAATGTCGAGCGTAGGCTCAACCAGACTGACCAACAGAAATGGCCAATGGGCTGTATCCGATTTTGTGAAATTCCGTCTGGCCTTTTCCAAATGGTCCCGCCCCAAGCCGACCCACATTTCAATTGCTGCGGCAATTTTCTTGTCGTCCGCTGCGCTGGATATCCAGGTTTCTGCCGTCAACCCTGCGGCCTGCAAAATTGGCTCGGGAAAATAAACCTGTCCGCGCGACCGCGTTGTGGCCAGCCCACGGAGCGTTTTGGAAACGGTGAGAGCAACACCGGCATGCCCGGCAGCCTCGGCGTTTCGTGCGGCATTACTGGCGTCACAAATCATCAGCCCCAGTTGAATAATCGCTGAAGCCGTTTCGCCCGCATAGAGTTCAA
>JBNKQT010000057.1:0-6402 GCA_050297115.1 Ensifer sp.
ATCGTGCGTGAAGCCAATGCGCAGGGTCGGGAATATGATCTTGAGCGTATGGCTGAATATGAAACAAGTCGTCGCGAAAATGTTGTGCGCATCAATCGCCGACCTGAAATTGTTCTCGATGCAATCATGCGTGAGAAGAGCGTTTTCGATGAACGCGATATTGCAAAATATCTGCACCGCTATGTCGATGATCAAGCGGAGTTTCAAAACATGCTTGCGAGGATTCAGGCGTCCCCTGAAGTCGTCAAGCTTGCGTCTGAAGGTGTTGACGTTGAGACAGGAGAAATCCTTCTTGCAAAGTTCACGACGCGGGACATGCTTGTTCTTGAGTCGGAAATGGCAAGGCGTGCCGATCATCTGGTTTCCGGAAATTACAGGACGGTTCACGGCGTCAATGACGATCAGCGACAGGGCGCGCTTTCTGCATTTGCGAAACTATCCGATGAACAGCGTGTTGCCATTGAGCGGATCACCAATGAAGAGCGATTGGGTGTTGTGGTTGGCCGGGCAGGTGCGGGCAAGACAACCATGATGAATGCCGCACGCGCGGTTTGGGAGAACGGCGGCTACAAGGTTGTTGGCGGCGCTTTGGCCGGTAAAGCGGCGGAAGGTTTGGATACAGAGGCGGGTATTCCGTCGCGCACATTGGCCTCATGGCAATTGGCATGGGAGCGCGGCAAAGACCTTCCGGATGAGGAAACCGTCTTTGTTGTCGATGAAGCCGGCATGGTTGCTTCGCGTCAAATGGCTTCGATTGTGGAGACTATTGCTAAGTCTGGCGGCAAGCTTGTTCTGGTTGGCGACGCGGATCAGCTTCAGCCGATTGAGGCCGGAGCTGCATTCCGGTCTTTGACTGATCGCGTCGGTTATGCCGAGCTTGGAACGATCTATCGCCAACGGGAACAATGGATGCGGGATGCATCCATGGACTTTTCCCGTGGCAATGTTGAAGGCGCCATTCGTGCTTATCAAAACAATCGCTGCATTGCGCGCAGTGACTTGAAGGAAGAGGCCATTGACCGGCTCATTCGTGAATGGGACCGGGAATATGACGCATCCAAATCCACGCTTATCCTTGCCCATCTTCGAAAAGATGTACGCCAGTTAAACGTCATGGCACGCTCGAAACTGATTGAACGTGGCATTGTGGAAGAAGGTGCGGCCTTCAAGACGGAAGACGGTGAGCGCAATTTTGCGGCTGGCGATCAGATTGTTTTCCTCAAAAATGACCGCGATCTTGGTGTCAAAAACGGGATGCTGGCGCGTGTCGTTGAAGCCTCTGAAGGTCGCGTTGTCGCGCAAGTGGGTGAAGGCAATGCAATGCGCGTTGTGACTGTCGAACAAGGCCAATACCGCAATGTCGATCATGGCTATGCGACGACAATCCACAAATCTCAAGGGGCAACTGTTGACCGGGTGAAAGTTCTTGGAACGCTCTCCCTTGACCGTCATTTGACTTATGTTGCGATGACCAGGCACCGCGAAGCCGTGATGCTTTATCACGGTGGCATTTCGTTTGAGAAGAATGGCGGATTGATCAGCGTTCTTTCCAAGAAGGGTGCGAAGGATACGACGCTCGATTATGCGGGTTCTCAACTCTATGCCGATGCTCTTCGCTATGCCGAGAGCAGGGGGCTTTATGGTCTTCGCGTTACCAAGGCGCTTTATGAAAATCAGGCGCGTTGGATCTTGGAACAGAAATCAAAGCTTCAGGCGCTTGGAACGAAGCTTGCCGGTCTTGCCGAAAAGCTCGGTTTGGGAATGCGTGGCCTTGCGCCCGACACAAAAACAGCCGAAGAATATTCGCGCGAACACAGTGTCTCAATACAACCTTGGATCAGGGGTGTTTCGACCTGGGCGCAATCGATCAAAGACAGTGTGGAGGCCAAATTGCAATCTGATGCGACCTTGAATCAGGAATGGGCAGCGTTGCAACGGCGCGTTCAAAATATCTATGAGAAACCGGACGAGGCCATGCGTTCAATGCGTGTCGTCGCGTTGGTCAAGGAAGGCGACCAGTCTCAGGTTGCCGAGCGTGAACAACTCATTCAAGGGCTCAATTCCGATCCGGGGCAATTCGGAAAGCTGCGTGGCAAGGAAGGCATTCTTGCCGGAAAAGCGGCCAGAGAAGAGCGTGAAACAGCACAACGCAACATACCGGCTCTGGCTGACAACATTAACAATTATGTCCGGCTTCGCGGGGAAATTGGCGATCTTCGTACCGTTGAATTGAGCCGGGAACGCGACTTGTCCCGTATCGATATTCCGGCCCTCTCGCCATCCTCAGAAACCGTCTTTTCGCGCATACGCGATGCCATCGATCGCAACGACCTGGATGCAGCGCTTTCCTTCGCTCTTGCCGACAAGATGGTTGAAAAGGAGCTGGCAGAGGTTGCCGCATCGCTGGACAAGCGTTTTGGCGAAAAGGCATTCATTGCTTCAGCCAAACCGGAAGGTGCCGCCTTTGAAAAGGCGGCTGGTCGTGTTGATCCTTCAGAACGGGGCAAGCTTGCCGAGGAATGGCCCAAACTTCATGCCGTCCAGAAGGTGGCAGCACAGAAGCGCGCGAAAGAGGTCAACGAGGCGAGAGTGAAAGCCCAATCCCGTGATCAGGGCATGACCAGATGACAAGTGCAGTTATTGCCCGCAGGCGTTTCAGGGCAATCACGCTAACGGTTGCCGGGATTGCCACTTTGGTGTTTTTGGCCTCGGTCTTTGTTTTTGGCGGATACCGCATAAACACAACGCCGAGTTTTCCGCTCGGTATCTGGCAGATCGCGACGTTGGAGCGACCCTTGCAGGTTGGCGATACGATTTTCATTTGCCCGCCTGCAGAACGTCCGGAATTTGAGTTGGCCCGAGAGCGTCAATATCTCTCGACGGGGATTTGCGATGGCAAGTTTCCGCCGCTCATTAAAACGGTGGTTGCGCTGCCAGGTCAAAACGTCTCGGTCAGTGGGCAAGAGGTTTATATCGACGGACACCGACTTGCTCATTCCAAAATAATGAAACGCGACGGGCAGGGCAGGCCGATGACGGCCTACGATGGCGGAGAAGTCCCACCCGATACGGTTTTCCTTCATTCAGATTATGTTGCTTCCTATGATTCAAGATATTTCGGGCCAATCCCCACCAAAGGCATTCTCGGACTGGCAAAGGAGATTTTCACCTTCACACCGTAAAATTGCCCGCAGTCTTTTTTGCATTTTGGGTGGCGTTATCACCGGAACAATCGGATGGAGCGGTAATGTTCATCTGTTGCCATTCGGAATGCTCTTTCCGGCATTTTGGGCATTCGCCCCTACGCGAAAAATTGCCGCTTTGGTGGCCGCAGCGCATTTTTTGGGGGCCTCGCGCGGTCTTCCTGAAGGTGTTTCGATTTTCTTTGGCTCGCAGCTCGTAATCGGAATTGCGCTTTGGTTGGTGGCTTCAGTCGTCTTCGTCGCCGTTCACGCAGCGCTATGGACGAATAAGCCCGGCTATGCGAAGGGGCTCAGGTTGATCATTGCAACGGTCCTGATGGCTCTGCCACCTTTTGGGATCATGGGTTGGGCTGGACCGATTACAGCAGCAGGCGTGTTGTTTCCATCATGGGGCTGGTTTGGTCTTTCAGCGACCGCAATCCTTCTTTTTGTCATGACGACAAAACGATGGGCAATTGCGGCCGCCTTGAATGCAATCTTTGCACTCTGGTCCGCCGCCTACTGGACCGACCCCAAAATGCCTCAAGGTTGGGTTGGCATCAATACCCAATTTTCCTTCAATCGGTCCGGACAGTATGCAGACTACAACCAGCACATGAAGACAATCGCCCTGGTTCGTGAAGCGGCGAAAAAAGGAGCGAAAGTTGTTGTTCTTCCAGAAAGCGCGCTTGGCATTTGGTCGCCCACGACCGAGAGCCTTTGGCAGCGCGAAATATCTGGCTTAGGCGTTACCGTCATAGGTGGAGCCGTAACGATTGATCCAACGGGCTACGACAGTGTTATGGTGGCGCTTCAAAACGGAACATCGGAGATCCTGTACAAAGAACGTATGCCGGTTCCAGCATCGATGTGGCAACCATGGAACAGGCTTTGGGGCGAGAGCGAAGGAGCGCACGCTTATTTTTTTGCAAACCCGGTTTTCCATATTGAGGGCTATCGCGTTGCCCCACTAATTTGCTACGAGCAGTTGATTATCTGGCCCGTGATGCAATCTGTACTGACAGGGGCAGACTTGATAATTGCGACTGGTAACGACTGGTGGACAGGCGGAAGCAATATCGGCTCCATCCAAAAAGCCAGCGCGATCGCTTGGGCGAAGCTGTTTGAATTGCCGCTCGTCTTGGCATTCAACGAATAAATCAGCTTTCGAGGATTATGGATGAACGTACCCTACAAAAATGTAGCATTGCTCGCTTCAACTGGCTTTTTGTTTAATGATGTGCCGAGCCACCTATTCACCGATGCAATGGCCTCAAACAATTTGTTCTATGGAACATTGGGTGCGATGATCGCCTTTCTGATCGTCGTTCGTGAAATTCAAAAGCCAGAAAAATTATCATGATTGATGCAGCCCTTATCCAGCAATGCTCCGACCAGAGCGTTAAGCCCGCAATAATCGAAGAATTCATAAAACAGGCAGGTTCAGAAGACCCGCTTCAGGTGACAGTCAAAGCCGGTTCGAAGACGTTTTTGGTGCCAAAGCCAGAGACGCCGGAAGACGCCATGAAAATCGTCGACGATTATATAGGAAAAGCAGTTATTCGCGTAGGGGTGACGCAGTACCCCGCAGGGCTAGGCATAAAAGACAAGTCAGAGATCAGTGCCGACTTGTTTGACGCTTGTGAGAACATTGCAATGGGAACCGCGCTATTTGCAAAAGTCTACCGGATCACAACGGCATGGTACAAAGCGCCCGCCCAAGAAGCATTCGATGATGCTATTTACGCATATGGAACAGGGTATTTTGACGGGAAATATGTCTTTAACGAGCCCGATCCTGGGACAGATGTGAAGCTTGCCACGCCGACAGGTGAGTCCGGTGATAATGAAGACTCTGGCGGCTCAGGACAGATGAGCGCCGCGGAAGATCCCATGGCTAAGTTGCGTGAGCGGATGGCTGTTGAAGACCCTTACAAGTCGGATATGAATGTCGACCTCTCCGGCATAAAGCAGTAACCGCAATGACCAGCCATATTTGTAATCCTCGCTTGGCTTCTTCAGCATGGGCGCGATGTAAGCAAACACCCGAACGATACCGGGCGTGGACCAGAAATCCACGCCCGGCTCTTGATGCTATTTCAGCTCTGTCACTGTGAGCTTGCCTTCCACACGGTCTGCCACAAATTCGATATCCGAGTCTGCCGCCAGTTTGGTTACATCGACACCCTCACCAATGCGAAACACCATCGTCATGGCTGGCATCTCGAGGCTCTTCAGTTCTTCATGGATGATGGTGACTTTGCCCGCCTTTTCATCCAGCTTCTTCACCTTACCCTTGGTGAATTCGGTCGCAGATGCCGTGAATGCGGAAGCGGCCAGAAGACCGGTGAGCATGAGTGTAACAAGTTTCTTCATATCCGTTTTCCTTTAAGGCTGTTTTCAGTGGCTGACTGTGAGTTCGCCATGCATGCCCGCGTCGTAATGACCGGGGATCAGGCAGGCGAAGGTGAACGTGCCCGAGCTGGTGAACTTCCAGACGATCTCGCCGGATTGACCGGCTTCCAGCCGGATGGCGTTCGGGTCGTCATGTTCCATCTCGGGGAATTTTTCCATGAGTGCCTTGTGCTCCATGATTTCCTCATGGCCATCCAAAACGAATTCATGGTCGTTCTCACCAGCATTCTGGATTTCAAAAGCGATCGTCTGGCCTTCCTTCACGGCGATTGCAGAGGGCTCAAAGATCATCTTTCCGTCATCCGTCTCTTTCATCACCACAGTTATGGTTTCGCTCACTTCGGACTTCCTGCCAGGTTCGCCGATTGCCATTTTGCCGTGCCCACCGGCGTGGTCGCCGGAGGCGAATGCGGGCAAGGCGAGGGCAACCAAAGCTGCTGTCAGTATCAGTTTCTTCATGTTCATCTCTCTCTTTTCAAATTTGCTGCTTGTGTGGGTCGGGTCAGGATTTGGTCAGGTTGGTGATCTGAGTTGTTGCGTTGTCTGTGCTGACTGGCTCGGGAAGTTCCCCGGTCCACTCATAAGCTTGCGTTCCAGGTGGGTTTTCGTACCAGCCGGGGTCTGCGTAATCGCCCGCCGAAATGCCTTCGCGAACCTTCACGACAGAGAACATGCCACCCATTTCGAGCGGGCCGTGCGGGCCCCAGCCTGTCATCATGGGAACAGTGTTGTCTGGAAGCTCCATCTCCATTTCGCCCATATCCGCCATGCCTGCCGTGCCCATCGGCATATATTCCGGCTGAAG
>JBNKQT010000058.1:0-22443 GCA_050297115.1 Ensifer sp.
GACGCCTCCCCGCTTTTTTGTTTCTGAAGGAGACTGCAATGAGCAAGGATATGATCCGAACCTATGAAATGGAAAACGGCGAGAAGGCTTGGCTGCCCTTTTCAAAAGAGGAAATGGACGGTCGCCAGACGCGCCTGCGCAAGCTGATGGAAGAAAAGCAGATTGATGCCTGCCTTTTCACATCTTACCACAATATCTGCTACTTCTCCGGCTTCCTTTATTGCCAGTTCGGCCGCCGCTACGGCTTTCTGGTGACGCCAAATGAAGCAACAACAATCTCGGCAGGCATAGACGGCGGGCAGCCCTGGAGGCGCACGCATGGCTCTGCTCTGACCTATACGGATTGGCGGCGTGACAACTACTTCCATGCCATTCAATCTCTTCTCAAGCTCCCCAATCCCACAATCAGGAGAATTGGAATTGAATTCGACCATGTTTCGCTGGAGTTGAAATTGCAGCTGGAAGCAGCCCTGCCGGGCGTCGAACTGGTGGATATCGCCTATGCCACACAACAGCTGCGCACAATCAAAAGCACTGAGGAACATGCACTGATCCGTGAAGGTGCGCGTGTGGCCGATATCGGCGGTCAGGCCGTTTTCGATGCCATTCAGGCTGGTGTCAGCGAGCATGAAGTTGCGATCGCTTCCACAAACGCGATGATCCGGGAAATTGCCAGGAGTTTTCCTTTCGTGGAACTCATGGACACATGGACCTGGTTTCAATCCGGCATCAACACGGATGGCGCTCACAACCCCGTAACAAACCGCCTTGTTGAAGCTGGTGACATATTGAGCCTGAACTGCTTTCCGATGATCTTCGGCTATTACACCGCTCTGGAGCGTACCCTGTTTTGCGAGCATGCTTCCGACGAACACCTGAAGCTTTGGGAGCTGAACTGCCATGTTCACCGCGTCGGGCTCGATCTGATTAAGCCGGGTGCGCGCTGCTGCGATATCGCCTCGGAATTAAACGAAATCTACCACAGTCACGACCTGCTCCAATATCGCAGCTTCGGTTATGGCCACTCCTTTGGTGTGCTTAGCCATTACTATGGGCGCGAGGGTTCGGTCGAATTGCGTGAAGATGTCGAGACTGTGCTGCAGCCGGGTATGGTTGTTTCCATGGAACCGATGATCATGCTTCCGGAAGGAAAGCCTGGTGCGGGCGGCTATCGCGAGCACGACATTCTGATCGTAACCGAGGATGGTGCGGAGAATATTACCGGGTTCCCATTTGGGCCGGAGCATAACATCGTACCGAAACCATAAGCCCAGTTCATGTCACGGGCTCAAACGAGTTCGTGACATGGCCCCTCAAATCAGCGAGATCTAGACGGACAAAAGTGTGAGCGATGCCAAACGGTTTGTCAGTCCTGTGCCGGTCTCCAGCACATATTCCAGGTTTTGCCGAGCAAGGCGTGCATGTTCGCGGGCCAGCGCTTCTGCACGTGCACCTTCCCGATTTTCAATCGCCGTAATGATTGCCCTGTGCTGCGCCTGCCCCAAAATCAGGGACCGGCGAAACTCCGGTACATCAAGCTGCGTATCGATAAAGGCACTCGGGCTGGCAAATGGCAAGCTGGTCACCCGCTCAATCTCCCGCCTGATGACTTCACTGCCCGCAAGCTCTGCCAGCAGGTCGTGGAAAATGCCATTTTGCTCCTCATAGGCATCAAAGGCGAGCATTTCGGCACCACCAGCGACAATGCCCTCAAGCACTTCAACAACGCTGCGCATCTTTTCGAGTTTTTCAGGGGCTGCTCCACGCTCGGCAGCCAGACGCGCTGCCGTCCCTTCCAACACACCGCGAAGCTCAATGGAATCCAGAACATCCTGACGTGTGAAGCGGCGCACCGCATAACCACCTGAGGGAATAAGCTCAACAAGCCCTTCCAGCTCCAGTTTTTGCAAAGCCGTTCGAAGCGGCGTGCGGGAAACATCCAGCCGTTCGGCAAGCGCGACTTCAGAAAGGCGTTCGCCGGGCTCGACCTCACCACTCAACACGAGATCGCGAAGTCCCAGCAGAGCCTTGCCGGATTGCTGCTTGCTGCGTGTGTTTTCCGTTTTCTCCCGCATTTCCCCGCTCCGAAACGTCCCAGTGAACTCGACCGCGTAATCCTCTCGGGCCTCGCTCTCTTCACTGTCTCAGTTTAGGTATTGTATACTGAATGTCAAACAAATGTGGGAAAATCCAAAATTTCAGCCGTATATTGGTATTTTATGTATACATGCGGTGCGCAGCTAACGCGTGTCACACATGTCCGGCTTCCCAACCGAGCATAGCACGTTTGCGAGTGAGGCCCCAGTGATAGCCCGTCAGTGCACCGCTCTTGCCCAAAGCGCGGTGGCAGGGGACAACAAAAGAAATCGGATTTGCACCAACAGCAGCACCAACTGCACGCGAGGCTGTTGGTTTACCGATACCATCAGCAATTGACGAGTAGGTCACTGCCTTTCCCAAAGGTATTTTCAACAACTGCTCCCATACCCGCACTTGAAAGTCCGTTCCAATCAAAACAACGCGAAGCGGCTGTTCGGCGCTCCAGTGAGCCGGATCGAAAATCCGTGCTGCATAGGGGGATGTTGCAGCCACATCCTCAATCAACTCAGCGTTTGGCCAGCGGCCTACCATGTCCTCAAAACAGGCTTTCTGTCCACCCTCGTCGCAGAAAGCCAGACCGGCCAATCCACGCGGCGTCACCATGATCAAAGCGATACCAAAAGGTGAGATGTGAAAGCCGTAACGCATTTCAAGCCCCTTGCCCCTCGCCTTCCACTCACCCGGGGACATGGCCTCATGCGTCACAAAGAGATCGTGCAGCCTGCCCGGACTGGAAAGCCCGAGCTCCAGGCTTGCTTCCAAAATCGGAAAATCCTCCTGCCCCAGAAGCCGCTTCGCGTGGTCCAGCGTCACGGCCTGAAGGAAACCCTTGGGCGAAAGGCCCGCCCATCGCTTGAACGTCTTTTGCAGCTGGGTCACCGGCATGTTCAAGCGGGAAGAAATCAGTTCTAGCGAGGGCTGGTCCTGATATTCATCTGTCAAAATTTCGATCACACGGCTGACAGTTTCATAGTCGCGACCTTCAGGCGTGATGTCTATGGCTGGGGTTGATGTCTGGGCAAGTATCATTTGTCTCTCCTTGCCCTGTCATAGCTTTAAAGACAGCGCGCGCCACCCGATTCCTGCCATTCAAATCCGCTGCTTGACGGTCGCCAGAGCACGGGTGAAATCGCCTACAAATTTCTCACGCGCTTCAGGATAGAGAAATTCACCTATCGCAGTTTCCTTACCCTGGCCGCTCACTTTGATGGATGTGACACCAATTTCCGGGTGCCGGGAAATCTTGAGCCGGGCCCAGAAAGGATTGAAGCGGCTTTCACGCATCAAACCCGCAGGCGAAATTTTGCGGACCGTAAGCTCCATGCGCGAAAGGCTGATTTGCTCGCGCGCCCGCGCAGCACGGTTATTCAACCAGAAAGCACCGAAAAGCACGATGAAATCCGCGCCAAAGAAAAGCGCAATCGGCCAGGCACCGGCTGTGAGAAAAAAGAGCACGTGAACAACACTCAGCGCCCCGGTGATGGAAAACAGCACTTTCAGGCCCTTGCGGCCCAGTGAGCGGTGTGGAACCAGTTCGGTTACGTACACCGGTCTTTCATTCGGGTGAATTGTGGCGTTGCTCTCATTCATGGGTTTTGATTATAGATAAGTCATGACATCTGCAAAGCCCAAAAAGAAGGTGGCTGCCAAGCCACGCAAACGCCGAGCAAAATCGGCCTATAGCCAGGACGAGATTCGCGAGATTTTTCGCCGCTTTTCCGTCCAGCGACCCGAGCCCAAGGGCGAGCTTGCACATGTTAATCCCTTTACGCTGGTGGTTGCGGTCGCCCTTTCGGCACAGGCAACCGATGCGGGGGTCAACAAGGCAACAAAAGAGCTCTTCAAGGTGGCAGATACGCCGGAGAAGATGCTGGAGCTGGGCGAAGAGCAGGTTCAGGATTATATCAAGACAATCGGGCTCTACCGCAACAAGGCGAAGAACGTGATCGCTCTGTCGCGGATGCTGGTTGATGAGTTCGGCAGCGAGGTGCCCATGACCCGCGAAGAACTCGTACGGTTACCCGGCGTTGGTCGCAAGACTGCTAATGTAGTGATGTCAATGGCATTCGGCATTCCCACCATGGCGGTGGACACGCATATTTTCCGAATTGCAAACCGCCTTGGCCTGGCTCCCGGAAAGACGCCAGATGAGGTGGAAGAGCAGTTGATGCGGTTGATTCCGGAAGACTACCTCTACCATGCCCACCACTGGCTCATTCTGCATGGGCGCTATTGCTGCAAAGCCCGCAAGCCGGACTGTCAGGCTTGCGTGATTGCCGACATCTGCAAGTCTGCCGAGAAAACAAGTGAAATTCCGGCTGAATTGAAAGAGCTGCCAGCTCAAATCATATAGGGCCAAATGAAAAGGGAGATCTTCAATGAAGACCTCCCCTTTTCGAACCTGATCGAAGAAACAATCAGTCTGCGACAAATGTCTGTTTCTGCGAGCCGAGACCTTCAATGCCCAGCTCAACCATGTCGCCGTCCCTGAGGTAACGTGGTGGTTTCATGCCCATGCCAACGCCGGGTGGTGTGCCGGTGGAGATAACGTCGCCCGGCTGCAGGCTCATAAACTGACTCAGGTAGGAAACAAGCGTCTTCACACCAAAGATCATGGTCTCCGATGTGCCGTTCTGCATGGTTTCGCCATTCAGCTTCAACCACATATTGAGGTTTTGAGGATCAGCAATTTCATCCTTGGTCACGAGCCAGGGGCCAATCGGGCCGAATGTATCGCATGACTTACCCTTGGTCCATTGGCCTGCGCGCTCGGTCTGAAAGCCGCGCTCGGAAACATCGTGGCTCACGCAGTAGCCCGCTACATAGTCCATCGCCTCGTCTTCAGACACGTATTTCGCGGTTTTGCCGATCACAACACCAAGCTCAACTTCCCAGTCGGTCTTTTCAGAACCGCGCGGTATCAGAACATTGTCGTTCGGGCCGCAGATTGCGGACGTTGCCTTCATGAAGATGATGGGTTCCGGCGGCACAGCCATTCCAGATTCTTCAGCATGATCCGAGAAGTTCAGGCCGATGCAAATGAATTTGCCTGTTCCGGCGACGCAAGGGCCTATGCGCTCGCCTTCAACCACCGGCAGGCTGGACACATCAATCTCTGCAAGCTTTGCCAGACCTTCGGGAGAAATTGCAGCCCCGCCAATGTCATCGACATGAGCCGACAGGTCACGAATTTTGCCGTCATCGTCAAGAATTGCAGGCTTTTCCTGGCCAGCAGCGCCAATACGCATCAGTTTCATTGTCTAGTTTCCCGTTACTTTCGTTCGTATCAATATGTTGTGCGACCACCAAAGAGGTCGAATGTGCTGGCAGTGGTGAAGCTGTTTTCGGCTGAGACCATCACCCTCTTCATCAATTGTGTAGACACGGATATCAGAGATCTCAAATGCTTTGTCTAAACTCATAACTATCTCCTAAATCCGATAAATACGCTCGGCATTGGCCGAGAAAAGTGCCTGCTTCTCATCATCTGAAAAGCCATCGCAAATGGCCAAAAATGCACGCCAGACTGCCGTATATGTGCTGAAAAGCTTGTCGACCGGGAAGTTGGATGCGAACATGGAGCGTTCAAGCCCAAATGCATCAAGAACCTCATAGACGTAAGGACGATAGCTTTCTGTGGTCCAATTGTGATCAAGCATGCCGAGGCCACTGATCTTGATCGTGACATTTTCGTGAGCAGCCAACGCTTTCAAACCATCACGCCATTGGCGGTAACCTGCAAAAGTGCGATCGGCATACATGCCTGCATGGTTGATGATGAAGGTCGTATCCGGGTTTTCGCGCACCAGCGCTTCAGCTTTTGCAAACTGATGCGGATAAAGCTGCATGTCGAATGAAAGGCCATGCTTCTGCAAAAGCGGGAAATTTTTCCGCCAGACCGGATTATCGAGATAATCCTCGCTCATGTAGTTGTAGAGCGGGTTGTCATGCACATTGAGAATATGACGCACGCCGCGCACGTTGGAGAAGCTCGCCTGTTTTTCCAACTCTTCGGCGGCATTTTCCAGCGACAGGTCCGCACCACAGACAATACCTTGCGGATAGCCGGTGCGGTCGGCAACAGCCTGCAAATATTCCGTTTCCGCCAGCCGGTCGGTTGGCAGCGCTTCCACATTAACGACCTTGGCGATTTCAAAGGTCTCGTCACCTTCGTCCAGCAGCTCTTCAATCAGGTAGGAGCGTGCAATTGGTGCAGTTGATCCAATGAAGCTGACAGAGGGCTTTTCAAAACCCGGATAGAGGCGGGTCCAAAGATCGATCAGGTGAATATGGGGATCTACAATTTTCATATCCGGGCTCCCTTATTCCAGATGAAACATCTTGGTCAGTGGCACCTGAACCGGCTCGTTGTCATCCATGACAACCATGATGTCAGCCATGTAATCCCACCATTTACGAACGATTTCTTCTTTCGGAAGGGCATCCATGTTGTGATCATCCGTACGTTTCAAAATCGCAAAGAGGTGATTTGTTTCCTCGTCCAGCCAGATGGAATAATCGGAAACCCCGGAATCCTTCAAAAGCGTCGAAAGTTCTGGCCAGATTTCATCATGACGACGCTTGTATTCCGCTGCCTGACCAGGATTGAGGATCATTCTAAAAGCAATCGTTTCCATCAGCCCCACCTCACTGCAAATTCACAAACATGCCGCCATCCACCAGCAACGAAGCGCCGGTGACGTAGCGCGCCATGTCGGATGCAAGGAAAACTACACAATCCGCCACATCTTCAGGCTCGCCGTAGCGGCCTATGGGAATGCGTTTGGAAAAATACTCCCGCTTCTCCTCTACCTCGAGGTCTTCGCGGTTAAGGTCCGTCAGGATCGCTCCCGGCATGACGGGATTGCAGCGAATGCCGTATGGTCCAAGCGCAATAGCGCAGGATTGCATCAGTGAGTGCACGCCCGCTTTAGTGGGCGTGTAATGGGTCTGCATACCGCCACCAGCGAGCGCGCTGGTGGAACTGGTCGCGATAATCGCACCACCTCTGCCCTGTTCTTTCATCTGATTGGCAGCGGCCTGAGATACGTAATAGGCGCCTTTCAGATTGATATCGACGGTAGCGTTCAGGATTTCAGGTGGCATGTCGAGGAAGGCATGAAACGGACAAATGCCCGCATTTGACGCCAGGACATCAACGCTGCCATAGGCAGCAACTGCAAAATCAACCAACGACTTGCCGGTTTCGGGATTTGAAACGTCGCCTTCCTGTGCAATGGCATTGCCGCCAGCATCTATGATCTCGGCAAGCACCTGTTCGATGGCCGTCTTCTTGCCGTAGCCATCGTCGTTTTCGCCCCAGTAGTTGATCACAACATTTGCGCCATGTTTGGCCGACACCTTGGCAATTGCCGCGCCGATACCGCGCGATCCACCGGTTACAATGACGGTCTTTCCCTCAAGCAGCAATTGAACCTCCCTGGCCCTATTCTTCATTCCAAAATCAGCGCACGCCTGTGACGCCATCGGGGCAAAGCCCTATTTCTTGTTGTCTTCCTGCAGCTTCGCCATCGCCTCATAAGTTGATTTGGCAATGCTGCTGAGATGTTCGCGCATGGCATCTGCTGCACGTTCGGGATCACGCGTCGCAATTGCATCGTGCTCTTGCGCCGAACGGCTGATAACGCCCTTGGTTTCCGAGGCGACGCGCCGATATTCAATGCCCAGGGGTCGTAAAGCGAGAGTGCAATGCGCTCCAGGAAAGGGTTATGGGCGAGTGCGATCAATGTCTGATGAAATTCAAGATCAAGCACGCGAAAGCCAACCGGGTCTTCGACAAGCTCATAGCCGGTCTTTACCAACGCCCGGAGCTTGGCAAGTTCCGCATCCGTCAGGCGCACCGCAGCAAGCCGAAGAATTGAACACTCTACCTCAAGGCGCGCCTCGTAGAGCGCTTCCACATTGGTTTCGTCGATAGCGATCACCATCTGCAATGGCGCGACCAACCGTGATGGGGAAAGGTCGGTTACATAGCAACGTCCACCCTGCCTGCTTTCAACAACACCGAGGATCGACAAACCTCGCAAAGCCTCACGGATAACTGGCCGAGACACCTGCAGCGCGGCAGCCAGCTCGTTTTCGGTCGGAAGCTTGTCTCCGGCCTTAAGGTTGCCCACCCGGATTGCCTCAAGCAATTTCATTGCAACCTGTTCGGAAACGGGTTTGCGGTTCAATGGCTCAATGCCATGGAAACTGCCGGTGTCATTCACTGCTCGGATCTCCTGTTACCTAGCCTGAACCCGAAGTCGAATCTGGTCAACACTGACAGCGAGGATCAGAACGATGCCGCGTGTCACTTCCTGCCAGAAGCTGGAAACATCAAGCAGGGTCAGGCCGTTATTCAAAGTGCCAAGGATAAGGACAGCAACAAGCGTGCCCCAAACTGAACCGCGGCCACCCTGAAGGCTTGTTCCACCGAGAATAATGGCTGCAATAACCGTCAACAGGTGCGGCGAGGCGGCGTTCGGTGCGGCGGCACCCAGCATAGCCGCCAGCATTGTACCAGCCAGCGCCCCGCTGATAGCGGAAACAACATAGAGACCGATCTGCACATGGTGGACCGGCAGACCCATCAAACGACTGGCTTCCTCATTGCCACCGGCTGCATAGATGTAACGCCCGAAACGGGTATTCTTGAGGACCACGGCGAGCAAAATGTAAGTGGCCACCATCAATATGGCAGGGACTGGCACGCCGAAGAAACGTCCGGCACCGATCCAGTTGAACCCATCGATCATCAACGGCTTGGTCAGACCGCCTGTCAAAATCAGTGCTGAGCCGGCAACAATACTCATGGTTGCCAATGTCACGATGAGCGGATTGAGTTTCCGGCCGGTCGCCAAAAGTCCGTTGATCAGCCCGATCACCACAGCCACCAGCACAGCAAGCAGAACTGCAATCCAGATTGGAATGCCTGCAGAATACATGACAGCAATCAAAACGCCTGTCAGGCCCGCAACAGCTGCCACGGAGAGATCGAGCCCGCCTGCAATGATAAGCGGAGTGCCAGCAGCTGCCATCAGGCCAATGAAAGCCACGTTGGAGCTGATTGCGAGCATGTTTCTCGTCGTCATGAAAAAGGGCGACAAATAGCAGAAGACAATCAGCAGGGCGATATAGAAGCCGAGCAGGATCAGCACACCGGCTGCGGAGCGCGACTGCGTGATGCCTTTGAAGATGTTTATTCCGGACATTGTACTTGCTGGCCTTGTCTTTGTTCGTTGTCAGTTTCGTTTTTTCATGCCGACTGTGCAAGCACTTCGACCGTTGCGGCCATGAGAACTGAGGCTTCCGTGCCTCGCGGGAATTCACCGGCAATAATGCCGCGCTCAATCACGAGCGACCGATCACTCAAGCCTGCAACCTCCTCGACATCGGAGGACAGAACCAAAATGGTGAGCCCCTCTTCGGCGAGTTTTTCGAGTTCGGCATAAAGCTCACGCCGCGCACCTATATCAACGCCGCGTGTCGGCTCTTCGAGAATCAGCATTTTTACATCGGGATCGAGCCAACGGGCCACGCAGACCTTCTGCTGGTTGCCGCCGGAAAGGGTGCTGATCTGCTGTTCCGGTCCGTTGGTTTTGATACCCAGCGTCTTGATCCATTCCAGCGTCTGCCTGGTCTCTTTGCCTGTAGAGGTGAAGATGCCGAGCCCGTGACGCTTTTGAAACGGCAAAACAAGATTTTCACGGACGGAAATATCCGCGATAATCCCGTCCTTCTTCCGTTCTGCGGTCACAAAGCCGATACCTGCCGCTTTGCCATCCTTTGGTGAGGTCGGCGCGTAAGCCTTGCCCGCAAATGTCATGAAGCCGGAATATCGGGAGCCTTCCGCACCATAAATCGCACGACCAAGAACTTCGATTCCAGAGCCGATAAGGCCGAAGACTCCAACAATTTCGCCCTGGCCGACTGTCAGCGACACATCATGTAAAATGTCGCGAAATGCCAGATGATGAACTGTGAGAAGTGGTGAAGGTGCCGTTTGCTTCGCCGGTTTGCTGGAAAACAGCTCACCTGCAGCAGAACCAAGCATAGCTTCTACAACAGCCTGAACACTGGTTTCGTCTGGAATGAACGAGCCCGCATTTCGTCCGTCACGCAAAATTTCGATACGGTCAGCGATCGCGAACACTTCTTTCAGGTAATGCGAAATATAAACAACAGCCGTGCCGCGCTCCTTCAAGCGTCGCACGATGCGGAAAATCATTTCCGCTTCCTGCTCGGTGAGCGACGCCGTTGGCTCATCCATCACGAGAATAGAGGCATCAGTCGCCAGCGCACGGGCAATTTCAACAATCCGTTTTTCCGCAACCGGCAGGTCGGCTACAAACGCGTGCGGGTCAATATGAGCGAAGCCAAGTTCGCTCAGCGTGGCTGCCGCGCGCCGTTCAATTTCCGCATAATCTATCCGCCCCAAAGCGGTGCGCGGGAGGTCAGCCATACAGATATTCTCGGCAACCGACATATCGGGAATGACCGAGATTTCCTGCGGCAGAAAACTGATACCAAGGGCGGTCGCTTCACGCGGGCCGACCATGTTCGCAACACTTCCATCAATGGCAATTTTGCCCGCATCACGTTGATAGGCGCCAGTGAGAATTTTCATCAGCGTCGACTTGCCAGCACCGTTTGAGCCAAGCAAGGCGACAACCTCGCCCGGCGCGACCGAAAAATGCACATCATCGAGAACACGGACGCCACCAAACGACTTTTCGATGCCAGACATCGCCAAACGGTGCGGGGCAACATGTTTGCCTGAGGAAGCACTATTATTCATGAGATCACCAAATTTCAGGAAGGCGACAAATGCCGCCTTCCCTCCTTGCCGCACTTACTCCGAAGGAATGAGGTTTTGCACGTCCTGCAGGCTCGGATCGTCCTTCAGGGAGGCCAGATGCGCCTTGAATGCTTCATCCGGGAACGTGTAGGTCATTGCCGGTCCGTCTGCGCATTCATAGTCCGAATAATATTCGCACATGTTCTGCTTGGTCACCATTACGTGGTTGATGAGGACGGCTTCAGGCAATTCCTGACCAGCCAGCGTTGCAAGCGCAATCGGAATCAACGCATTGCCATAACGCTCGGGGAAGGAGCCAACAGAAGCCACAAATGCGGATTCGTTTTTCAGCGTGTCCTTCTCATCGGCACCGAGACCGACAACAACGACATCGTCTTCACGACCGTCCTGTTTGACCGCGCGCAGAATGCCTGTCGTTGCCTGATCGTTGATCGCCGTGCCCATAATAACTGCATCTTCGGGAATACGACCGAGCAGGGAATTGGTCTGGGTAAAGCTCTCTTCAAGCGTGTTCTTGGAGTCGAACTTCATAACGTGGGATTCATCAAAACCAGGAACGGAAGCCAGGAAACCTGCAACCTGACCGCCTGTACGCATAGCCGGGATCGGGCCGGACTGCGGCAATTCGCCTTCGATGAAATAGCCGTTCTTGACCTTGTCTTCGCCGTATTTCTCAATCGCCGCCTGTGCGAGGTAGGAACCGCCCATGAAACCCGCGCGCGGGTTGTTAACGCCGAAGAACATTGCACCTGGCATCGGAATATCAATTGCGACAACCTTGATACCTGCCTGGCTCATCTTCTGCATGATTGTGGCACCGAAATTGGCGTCGGTCTGGAGCGCTGTTGCGCCGTCGAGCCGGTTGTCAGCAACAACGAGCTCGACACCAGCCGCTTCAGCATTGGCCTTGATGCCTTCTTCAACAAGCGCACAGAAGGGGATATCGCGCTGAAGGTTGGCAAAGCCGATCACATATTTTCGCCGTTTTTCGGCGGCGCATTCTCTGCGGCCGAAGCAACCATTGCCTGAAGCTGATCCGCTGTAAGCATGGCACCGTCAAATGTTTGCGGATCGTAGCCGTGGAAATCTGCAGCAAACGCCGCACCGTTCATCAAAATCGCCGTCGAGATGGCGAGCAAAGTCTTTTTCATGGTCAAGTCCTCCCTGTACCGCTGCGTACTCCTTGCAGGTGCGGCGAACCTATCTGAAAATTTGTCACGGCATCTTCAAGCCCCTACAGTAAATGAGGGGAGGTTTTATATGGCCTCACACCCTTTGAAGCGCATTTTCAAGAAAACCCGGTGAAACCAATGTCCGCAAAAGATCAACTTGTCAGCCGCGAACGCATGGCAATTTTCGGTGATCTGGATGTTGCCGTATTTCTCCCTTGGATAGACCGACACGCCAGCAAGCTGGGCCTAACCAAGCGCATCACACATGCCGACAATCAACAAATTGAATTGGAAATCGAGGGTCCGATTGTATTGATTGACGCAATGGAAGTGGGATGCTCGCTGGGTCCATATGGAGTTTGGGTTGAGACCGTGAAGCGGTCGGCTTTAAAGGATACAGCAACTTAGAAGTACTAAATCTTTCAACGACAAAGCAGGCAAGGCCGAACCAAAATGTCCTTATTTTGTTCGATATTGAGTTTGTTAAAATTTTGTGCAAGCGTTGTTTTTGCAGCACCTTCCCAGCGCTGTAACCACCTTGCAGTCTCAACATAAAGAGCTCCTCTATGGCCTCATTCACACCTTCCGGGTGGATACCCGTCGCGCTTTCCAGCGACCTTCCAGCCGGCGTTGTCATGCCAGCAAGAACACGGCTGGGTGAGGTTGCGCTTTGGCGCAGCCAGGCCGGATCGGTATCTGCGGCAACAGACCGTTGTCCTCATCGCGGAATGCGGCTCTCTCACGGTTTCGTGCGCGGTGGGGCCATTAACTGCATTTATCACGGCTGGCGTTTTGGCCAAGATGGGCAATGTTTGCGTATTCCTGCACACCCTGACTTGAAACCGCCCAAAGCCATTCGAACCCAAAATCGGATTGCGGTTGAACAGGATGGCCTGATCTGGCTTGCCGACGAAGAGCAAGACACGCAGCCACCTTCAAATGACGGCTTTTTGCCACTGCGCTCCATCACTGTTGAAGCCAGTATTCCAGTGCTGAAAGATGTTGCGCAGGTTAGCGGCGCTGAGCACACTATGTTGACCTGCAGCCTCGGCGGAGAGACCGTGAAGCTGCGCCTGGTCGAGCAGGAAGACAAAAAGACTTTGCTGCATATCCTTGTTCCTGCAAATGCTGATACAGCCGCAAAAATTGCCATCTCCCGTGCAGCCGAGACGTTTCGCCGGTATGCCGAGACGCAAGAGACGAGCGGTGAAGCAGCATGATCAGAGGACCGATGATTGATGAGTGGTATCCTGTTTGCCTTATCAGCCAGTTGACGGAGGCTGGCTACGCAACGCTATTGATGGAGGAGCCAATCCACGTTTCCAGGGCGCCAGATGGCGCCATCGCAGTCGCCACCAATGGCGGTCGCAGCCTTCCCGTCACCCTTCGCTATGGCCACGTATGGACCTCGCTCGGACAACCGCAAAAGCCGCTTTTTGACATTCCAGAAGCGGAACAACCGGGTCGTCGTCTGGTCGATGTCGGTGTCGTTCGCGTTCGCTGCTCACCGCTGCGGGCGGTAGAGAACTTTCTCGATATCGCCCATTTCCCCTTCGTTCACACCGATATCCTGGGCGCCGAACCGCATACCGAGGTGCAAGACTACAAGGTAGATATTCGCGAGGAGGAAGACGAAGTCTGGGCAACGCAGGTCAAATTCTTTCAACCACAGGCGGCAAAGTCGGCGAGCGGTGGCATCACAACAGACTATATGTATCGCGTACCATCGCCCACATGCTCGATCCTTTACAAGACTTGCCCGCCGCGCCCTGATGAATGGGATGTCATTACGCTCTTTGTACAACCGCTAACAGAAGAGCTTTGCGATGTCTGGCCATGGATGGCGCTCTATGATGACGAGACCGCCATGACCGACCTCGTCCACTTCCAGCAAACAATCTTCCTGCAGGACCGTTCGATTTTGGAAAACCAAATCCCGCGCCTGCTGCCAATTGATCCGGGCATGGAAATTCCCACCCGGGCCGACCTGACATCGGTCGCCTACCGGCGCTGGCTCAAACGACACAATTTCACCTATGGCGGACAACTGGTCGCACAATGAAGCTTTACGATTACGTTCTCTCACCAAGCTGCTACAAAGTGCGCCTGATTGCGGCTTTAACCGGGACGGCTCTTGAACTACGGCCAGTCGACTTTCATCCCGGCAAAGAGCATCTCGGACCGGAATTGATGGCCCTCAACCCTGCGGGCAGCCTTCCTATTCTGGAAGATGGTAACTTTATACTTACAGAATCATCTGCAATGCTAACCTATATAGCAGCGAAGTCAGCGCCGCAGTGGCTGGGCGATGAAAGCCCCTTGGGAAAAGCGCAAGCCCAGCAATGGCTGTCTTTTTCCCATCGCCTGACGGCTTCGCTCGGGCGCGCACGCCTTATTGAAATGCTGCATTATGCAGGCGACCTGGACGCGGCACAGCAAGCAGGCATCAACGCACTTCGCGAGCTGGAGGCCGCCCTTTTCGAAAGACGGTTGTTCGACCAAAATTTTCTGGCCTCCAGCCAACCGACGATCGCGGATATAGCCTGTTTTCCCTATGTCGCGCTTGCACCGGATGGCAGTGTATCTCTCGACCCCTACCCTTCGATCCGGCTTTGGATGCGTGCCATCCGCTCGCTTGAAGGCTTCATTGAAATGCCGGGCATTCACCGTTTGCATGAGCTGTCACCCGACCCAGCCCCATCCGACAGAATCCAATAAACCGTTGTTGCCGGGCGCAGGCGTGCCTTTGTTTTCAAACAATCATGAACGCTATTTGCGCATCAGGCTTCTGAGGTAGTCGCCATACTGCCCTTTTCCGGCGTTGCCAGCGAGTGTGGCGAAATCGTCTTTGGAAATGAAGCCCTGCGACAGGGCGATCTCTTCGGGGCAGGCAATCTTGAAGCCCTGGCGCTTTTCCAGCGTACGCACAAATTCACCGGCTTCCAGAAGGCTTTCCGGCGTTCCCGTATCAAGCCAGGCGAAGCCACGCCCCATGATGGAAACTTTCAGCTTGCCATTTTCCAGATAGGCACGATTGACATCAGTGATCTCATATTCGCCGCGCGCGGATGGCTTCAGGTTGGCAGCGATATCAACGACCTTTTCGTCGTAAAAATAGAGACCTGTAACGGCCCAGTTTGATTTCGGCTCTGCCGGTTTTTCTTCAATGGAAAGCGCTGTCATCTCGGAGTCAAATTCCACCACGCCATAGCGCTCGGGATCACTCACATGATAGGCGAAGACATTTGCACCCTCGCCCATATCGCGCGCATTGCGCAACAACTCAGGCAGGCCGTGGCCGTAATACAAGTTGTCGCCGAGGATCAGGCAGGATGGAGACCCGCCCACGAAGTCAGCACCGATAATATAAGCCTGAGCAAGCCCATCCGGGCTTGGCTGTACAGCATATTCAAGCGACATGCCCCACTGTGAGCCATCGCCCAGAAGCTTTTGGAAAAGCGGCATGTCGTGCGGAGTTGAAATGATGAGTACTTCGCGAATACCGGCAAGCATCAATGTGGTCAGTGGATAATAAATCATCGGCTTGTCATAGACCGGAATGATCTGCTTGCTGATTGCCAATGTCATGGGGTGAAGGCGCGTGCCGCTACCGCCTGCCAGAATAATGCCCTTCATTACCGCACTCCGTTTTCTTTCAAGAGTTCATTGACTACCGCGGTTGCTGATTCATGCCAGTCCGGCAGTCGAATTCCGAAATTCTTCTCCAACCGGTCGCAATTCAGTCGCGAATTTGCCGGGCGCTTCGCAGGTGTTGGATATTGGTCGGTGGTGATGTCGTGAACCGTAACCTGTTTGCCGGTTTTCTCTTTCAAAATTGAAAAGATATGCTTTGAAAAGCCAGCCCAATTCGTCTCTCCGCTCCCCGAAAGGTGATAGACACCTCGCAAGTCACGGTCATCGTCGCTTACGAGGCGTTTTGCAATTGCCACAACCGCGTCTGCAATGTCATGTGCGGAGGTCGGGCAGCCATATTGGTCGGCAACCACATTGAGTTCGTCGCGTGTTTCTGCAAGCCGCAGCATGGTCTTGACGAAATTCTGTCCAAAAGTGGAATAGACCCATGCAGTGCGCAATATGACATGATCAGCCGTGCCATCAGCAACAGCCCGCTCGCCCTCAAGTTTGGACTTGCCATAGACCGAGACAGGCCCGGTCTCATCGCTTTCCACATAGGGCGTGCTCTTCATTCCGTCAAAAACATAGTCGGTGGAAAGGTGTATCAGCGGAACACCCAGCTTTGCGGCGACAGCACCAAGCGCGCGCGCACCATCCCGGTTTACAGCGAAGGCCTCGTCAGGCTCGCTTTCAGCCTTGTCAACCGCAGTGTAAGCTGCTGCTGACACAATAACATCAGGTTTTGCAGCAGACACAGCCGCAAGAACCGTCTCGGGGCTGGCAAGGTCGAGTTCCGGACGCCCAAGCGCGACAATTTCAAGGTCAGGGCCATTCAGCGCCTGCAATGCACTGGTAACCTGTCCGCTTTTGCCCGAAACGACGATCCGCATCATTCAGCCTTTTTCAAAACACCCAGCCGCTCGCCGGAATAGACACCTTCACGAAGCGGCTTCCACCACCAGTCATTGGCAAGGTACCATTCCACCGTTTTGCGAATGCCGGTATCGAAGTTTTCCTGCGCCTTCCAGCCCAGTTCGGTTTCCAGTTTGGTCGCATCAATCGCATAGCGCGCGTCATGGCCCGCCCTATCCTCGACATAGGTAATCAAATCGGAATGTGGAGCACCTGCAGGGTGCAACTCGTCAATGATCGCACAAACCGTTTTGACAAAATCGATATTGCGCCGCTCATTACGACCGCCCACATTGTACTTCTCACCCAGCCGCCCCTCGCACAGGATCAGCCAAAGCGCCCGGGCGTGGTCTTCCACGTAGAGCCAATCACGGATATTGGCGCCGTTGCCGTAGACCGGAAGCGACTTTTTCTCCAGAGCGTTCAGGATAATGAGCGGAATGAGCTTCTCGGGAAAATGATAAGGGCCGTAATTATTGGAGCAGTTGGAAATAACCGCCGGAAACCCATAGGTGCGGTGCCATGCTGAAACCAGATGGTCGCTGGCAGCCTTGCTCGCAGAATAGGGTGACGATGGGTCGTAGGGCGTTGTTTCCTCAAAAAGCCCTTCTTCACCCAACGAACCGTAGACTTCATCGGTGGACACGTGGAGCATGCGAAAGGCGGCCTTCTTTTCCTCGCCAAGCGCTGCCCAATAGCGGCGTGCAGCTTCGAGCAGGTTGAAGGTCCCGTTGACATTCGTCTGGATAAAATCAGCAGCACCAGTGATGGAACGATCAACATGGCTCTCGGCGGCCAGATGCATGACATAATCGGGCTGGAAGCTCTCAAACGCCTCTGCAATTGCGGAACTGTCGCAAAGGTCAGCCTGCAGGAACTGATAGTTCGGGCGGTTTTCAATTGCCCGTAATGAGGCCAGATTGCCGGCGTAAGTGAGCTTGTCAACATTGAGAACCTCAGCGCCGACTTCGCTCACAAGATAGCGAACAAGCGCTGAACCGATAAAACCTGCACCGCCAGTTACCAATACCCGCATCGGCTCAGTCCTTCCTCAATATTGAAAATATTCGGGAAGGTCGGCGAGCAACGGCTGCACTTTATCCTTCTCCGAGAGAACAGGCTCTTCAACTGGCCATTCGATACCTATCGCCGGATCATTCCACAGAACACCCCGATCATTTTCAGCACTGTAAGGGGCGGTCACCTTATAAGAAATGACTGTATTTGGCTCCAGCGTTGCGAATGCATGCGCAAAGCCGGCAGGGACCCACAGCTGCTCCCCATTCTCCGCTGACAATACCGAGGAGACCCATTTGCCAAATGTTGGCGAGCCATGCCGGATATCAACGGCCACATCCAGCAAAGCACCACCGATACAACGCACAAGTTTGCCTTGCGCAAAGGGGTTGGTCTGGAAATGCAGTCCACGGATTGTGCCGGTTTCAGCCGAGAGTGACTCATTATCCTGCACAAAAGTCACATCCGCAATGTTTTCTCTAAACCATGCGTCTTTGAAAACTTCGCTGAAATAACCCCTGTTATCGCCAAACCGCTTTGGTACGATTTTCTTCACTTCGGGGATTTCTGTCTCGATAAATTTCATGTCTTCGACTAAGCAAATGGCAATGGATCAAATATTTGGTGCCTAATACACTATCCTCATGTTGCGTTGCAATGCGCGGGGCGTTTCAAAACGGGAAACCAACATTATTGGTTAATCCGCGCGCCTGCCGTCCTTGACCGCAAAGAGATGAACGCGAGAGCAAAGGCATTTATTCCAGGAAGAACAATTTTCTACAGATGCCAGCAATTTGAATGGGACAATAACACAAGACCGCCATCAAGAAATGATGGCGGTCTTTGCGAACAACGGTGAAAACGCCGTTCAGCAACACAGGCCCCGACGCTTTGCCCGGCCGATCAGATCAGGCAACCAACAGAAAGTTGCTGTGATCAAGATCGTCCAGATTGATACCCATGAGTTGAACATAGTCACTGTCTGTCCATGAGAATTCACCCTCGGACCCGTCAAGATTGATGATCAGGTTGCCGTGGTTGTCAAACATCTTGGAAAACAGTTCTTCAAGTGTGCTGAAACCGAGACCTTTCAGAACAATCGTATCTTCCGCAGCGTCGAAATCGAGAATCCGATCATAGTCGGAGCCTTCCTCAAACACGAACTGATCCTTGCCGCTTCCGCCCGTCAGGTCGTCATTGCCTTTGGCACCATTCAGGATGTCATTGCCATCGCCGCCCAAAAGGAAGTCACGACCGTCGCCGCCCAGCAAAATATCATTTCCAGCGCCGCCATCGAGTTTTCCGAAGTCATCGCTGCCTCCGGCAATCAAGAAATCGTCGCCCGCTTCTCCCAGTAGAACGTCGCGACCAGCACCGCCACTGAGGAAGTCATTGCCCGCACCACCGGAAAGAAGATCGTTCCCGTCTCCACCGAAAAGCGAGTCATTGCCATCCTCACCAAACAACTTGTCGTTAGCGCTGGCCCCATAAATCGTATCGTCACCTTGTCCGCCGAAGGCACTGCCCCAATCCTCATCGCCAAGATAAATCAGATCGTCGCCGCCGTTACCGTAAATCCAGTCGCGACCGCCATTGCCGTAGATCGTATCTGCGTTTTCCGAGCCGTGAAGTTTGTCGCCTTTCAATGTGCCTTCAATAACACCCGGGATGCCCGAGAACTCGCCAGCAAGCACGGGGTCCAGGCTGCCATCGAGCGTTGTGGTATTGGGATCAAGACCGCCAATTGCCCCGCTATCGGATGAAAGCTCTGGAGAATATGGATCTGCGGTCATTTCAATGTTGTTGATCTGACCTGTGAAAACCTCGTCAGACCATGGATCACCAAAGACGAGACCCCAATATTCTTTGCCCTTTGTTGTTCCGAACGCTTCTGTCTCGGAAATCTTTTCATCATCGACAAAGATGGCAAGATTGCCTGCAATACCATCAAAGCTCACTGCAACATTGTGCCAGTTGGTATCGTTGAGACCTGCGCCTGAGGTTGTGAGCAAATAGGAGTTGCCTTCACCTGTCTCGATGGAAAATTCGAGGTCGCCGTCGGCGTTCATCGTCAATCGCATGGAATTATACAGAAAGGCGACTGTCCCGACGCTTTCTGCTGCATCTCCACTTTTGAGATCGAATTTGAGGGTAAACTGATCCCTTGAGAAGAGACCTGCATTGTCACGTGTGACCTCGAATGTCTTGCCCTCGGTGATGTTGATTGCATCAGACACGTCCTCAGCCATGAAGGAAACCTTGTTCACCGACGTATCAGTCACAATGCCTGCCTGCGCATTGAGGGAAAACAGCATGGGGTCTTCAACAAGTGCAACCTTGTCAACCGATGCACTTTCATCTGCCGTTTTGACCGTCAGCACATAGTCCTTCGGGCCCGTTTCATCAAAAGCAACATCAACAGTCTGACCGTGGAATACGCGGCCATCTTCAAAGGTCCACGTGTATTGCGCATCCGTTGCTCCAACCAAACCATCCGCATCTGCGGTAAACTTTGCAGAGAACCGCAATACACTTTCCTGACCGTCAACCTTGTCGACAACCGCAATCGGGGTCAGCGTATCCGGTGTAGGATCAAACTGCGAAGCACCCGCACCAATATGAGCATCCCCCAAAGGGCCATCAGGGTTCAAAAGAAGGTCGTTCAAAGACAGGCCGCCCCCGTCTTCCGCATTCATGAACACCGAACCAACATAGTTCTCGGCAGACTCGTTGATGTAATCAATGATATAATTGCCCGAAACCGTTGAGCCCTCAGGCGCTGTGGGCTCTGCCGAGGTGATATTGTCCGTAATCACAACACCGGTTGACGAAGAGGCAACAAAAATACCCGGGTCAGTTGTTGTGTTTTCCGTGCCATTGCCCGCAATGAAGCTGGATTGCGTGTTCGTGATCAACGTGTTGTTGGAGATCACAAGACCATCGGTTTCCCCAACAGCAATACCATGAACATGACCATTATAGATGACATTATTCTCAATCACGATATTGGAATAATAGAGGTCCGGGTCAGAGCCACCGCTTTGGTCAACACGCTCATTGCGCATCCAGATCGACTGCGTGGCAGCACCATCGCCTGAATCAAAGATATTGTCCGCAATGTGGATATCCTTGCTCACAAGTGTCGTATTCGCCGACCAGAGCTGGATCATGTCCATATGGTTGAGAGAATGATCCGAGCCAAGCAAATCGTGGATGTGGTTGCCCATGATCTCCACACCCTGAACACCGCCCAACTGGATTGGGTCGCCCTGCAGGCTGTTGAAATCGTTATTGCCGATTGTAACATCTGTCGTTTCCATAACCCGGAGGCCAAAGTTGTAGTTGGAAACTGTGTTGTTCTCGAAAACAAAACCGGAGCTGTCCCGGACGGAGCCAAAGTCCTCTGCAACATAGCTGTCGGCAGTCACCCGAGCTTCTGTAGCATCACCATGGAACGCTGAATCTGTAATGCTGATATTCTCACAATATCTGGCAGAAACGTCACTCATCCAGTCCGGGCGGTCTGTGCCATAGGTGTGAGAGTCACCTTCGATATGCGAAAAGTGAATGTTCGAACTCTCATAGAGATAAATCGTGTCAACAAGGGCCGGGTCTTCTGGATCGGCAGAGGTGAAGGTAAGCCCGCTACCCTCATAATTGCTGCCACGTATGTCGATGCTGTAACTATCGTCTATCTTCGTCAGAACAATCTCATCGCCAGAAACAGCCTTCTCAATAGCCGCGTCCAACTCTGCCTGGCTCGTAATTACATATTGCATGCTGTTTGTACTCCGTGAAGAAAAGCCGATGTAGCAAATCTACACAAGAGAAATTGAAGAAGAATAAGAAACAGAAATACTTATTTAGTAAAGTTTTATACATAAATGAAACTAAATTTTTACCATGCCTGGTCGGTTTAGCTGCAGGAGAAGACGCGCTTCAAATGAATCTGTGATAACAAAAAACGCAACTTTACCAGGCGTTTCCGCCTATCTTTGCGATCGTCCAGATTAGTCTCATCGAGCGATTTCAATATCGGACAAACAACGCTGCGGGTCCAAATGGGAAAATGCGCAATTGTTGGAAGTTGGCGTCTTACCGAAACCTCTTCGGCCCGCTCATCCTGAATTGGGTCATTTGAGGCTCAAATAGAAACAGGCCCCATTTTGCCATACTGTAAGCATTGAAGTGCGCGCATTAGCGTTTGGCGGAATAGGGTGTCGTTGTCATCTCAATATTGTTGATCTGGCCTGTGAAGCTCAGGCCTTTCCAAGGATCACCGAAGACGAGCCCCCAATATTCCTTTTCCTTTGTCGTGCCAAAGGCTTCTGTCTCGGAAACCTTTTCGTCATCAACAAAGATGGCAAGATTGCCTGCAATACCATCGAAGCTCACCGCAACATTGTGCCACTTGGAATCATTGAGACCAGCGCCTGATGTAATGAGCTGGTAGTGCTTACCCTGCGCAGTTTCCATCGAAAACGCTAGATCGCCGTCGGCGTTCATCGCCAATTTCAATGACTGGTGTATGAAAACAATCGTGCCGACGCTCAGGAGTGGATGTGCACTTTTGAGATCGAATTTGAGGGTAAACTGATCTCTTGAGAAGAGACCTGCATTGTCACGTGTGACCTCGAATGTCTTGCCCTCGGTTATGTTGATGGCATCGGACACATCATCAGCCAGGAAAGAAACCTGGTTCAATGACGTATCAGTCACAATGCCGTCCTGCGCATTGAGGGAAAACAGCATGGGGTCTTCAACAAGTGCAACCTTGTCAACCGA
>JBNKQT010000059.1:0-6929 GCA_050297115.1 Ensifer sp.
TGATGGCGACGACAAAGTGGCCAAAGGCGCACATGGTGAGAATGTGCAGGAAATAGCTGAAGATCACGGCAACCCAATTGCCCGCAAATGCGGCCATGCCCGTTTGTGACTGGGTCATGACGGCTTCGTCCAGGGTAGGAATGCTGATGATGGAGTAGCCAAGATAGGCGAGGCCCTTTTCAAGCCAATAGAGGATTGCGCCCCAGCAGATCAGCTTGATTGCGCGAAGGCGCACTTTCGCCAAGGCCGTTTCGTTAGCGGCTTCAAACTTTGCCAGGTAGGCAGCACCTTTGCCAAACGGGGTCCATGGGGCGCCCCACATGGGGCGGAAAAGGCCGAGCCGCTTCCAGTTTGGTGTCGGGTTTTTGGCCTTCTGATCGGCCAGCGCATAGGCGAGATACCAGAAATAGGTCGAAAAGACCCCGATGAAACTCCACAGGACGATTTGACCGGAGCCAGGGAGAATGTCCGCCATGGCAATAGCGACGGTGATGCTGAAAAATGCCATGAGGCTGAGAAGCGGGCGCTTGACCACCGCTTTGTCTGCAAAGCGGGCTTGTGCGGCCAAAGCAAGAGCCGAAAAGGCGAAAAATGCGACGCCCACGATCAAGCCGAACAACTTCAAATCGATGCCGAGGGGACCGTAGCGCTCAGTCAAGGCTTGCGGCAACTGGCGCATGGCATCTGTGCCAAAGGGGCTCAGGTAGAGATAGGCCAGTGAACCCAGCAGCAGGATTTCCAAACGCCGCTTGGGAAACACGTTCAACAGTGCCAGAGACCCCGCAATCAACAACAGGCCGCCTGTCTGCATTTGATAGGCAAAGAGGAAAGACACGAATGCAAGGTAAAGCAGCGCTTTGCCGAGTAGCGAAGTTGCAAAGCGCACGACCGCATCATTGCTGTCCATGCGCATCCACGCCTGCCGCCATGCAAGCACCTGGCTGATCGGCGACCCGTTTGCGGGGCTTGTTTCGACACCGATATCCGTCATACCGCGATGCTTTCAGGTTGCGATTGGATATTGTCTGCATCAAGCAGATCGGTGAGGGCTTTGCGGTCTACCTTGCCATTGGCGTTGAGCGGCAGTTCCGGTAAAACATGGGTTTGGCGGGGTAGCATGTAGGCTGCAAGCCTGGACTTGAGGTGTTCCTGCAGTTGTTCCACCGGACGTAAAGGGTCGGCAACAAAGGCGACAATGCCTTCGGCAGCGCCGTTTTCAACCGGCCATGCGACGGCCGCAACAGTGTCTGAGCCTGATGCTTCTCGCAGGTAGGTTTCGACTTCTTCGAGCTCCACACGGTTACCCATTACCTTGACCTGATTGTCGACGCGGCCAAGGTGGTGAAAAATGCCGTTCTCGTCTTTCATGCCCAGATCGCCGGTGAGATACCAGCGCTCGCCATCAACGTTGCGAAAACGCTGTTCTGTCAGCTCGTCCTGTTCAAAATAGCCGGTCGCCAGCTGTGCGCCTGCAAGTGCGATTTCGCCGGGCGTGCCATCTGGCAGTGTGTTGAGATTTTCATCCATGATGGCGGCTTTCACACCGGGATAGGGTTTGCCGATCGCGATGATTTCGCGGGATGGGGTTACCACGTCTCCGTCAGACAAAGGCTGATGCAGCGTCGTTACAGTTGCCTCGGACGGGCCGTATTGGTTTTCGATTCGGCTGTTTGGCGCGGCTTCGGCCCACGCCCGGACGACGCCCGGTGGCAAACCTTCGCCACCAAAGAAGGATAGTCTCAGGCTGGGCAACGAACCAGCGCTCAGCGTATTCGATTTGCGCATCAGATTGACGATGGAAGGGACGGAAGCCCAGATCGTGATCTCATTGTCGCGTATGAAGCGGGCAGGTGACACCATCTGCAATCCGGTGAGCACGTAAAGCCCCGCGCCTGCATTCCAGGCGAGAAACATGTTTTGAACTGAGACATCGAATGCGGTTTCGGTTGTTTCCGCGATCCGGTCGTCGGGTGTTACCTGAAACAGCTCTTGGGAAACGGTTGTAAAAGCCTTCACGGCGCTTGCGGGCACCATGACACCTTTTGGCACACCGGTCGTGCCGGATGTGAAAATGATATAGGCGATGTGGTCGGGGCCAACCTCGGCTGGCTGTTCCATGCATTCGCCGTCTATTTCACTCAAGCGCAGGATTGTGCGGCTGGATGGATCAGGGAATTTGGCTGTATCAGCGGAAATGACAAGCTCGGGGGCTGCGGCCATGGCGGCCTCACCCATCAAGCCGGCGCCGCGTTCATCAACGATGAGCGCATCGAGATTGAGCCGCTTCAGCAGGCTTGCCAAACGGTCCTCAGGCATCTTCAGATTCAACGGGATATAGGTGCCACCGCTCCAGGCTGCGGCCAGAATACCAAGGCAGGCGGTATGGCTGCGTGAGGCCAATATGCCGATTCGGCAACTTTTGCGGTGTTTTGCCAGACGATTGGCAAGCAGGCGTACCCGAGCGGCGAGGCTGTCATAGGTGTACTGTTTCCCGGCAACCGCAACAGCGATGTTTTTCGGGTATAGCTTACTGTTATGCGCAAAGCCGCTGGCAATATTAAAAGTCACAAACCGCACTCCAAACCGTGACTGGAGCGGTACACAAAATGCAAGCTACATGGATCAAACCAGTTTCACGCAGCAGCCATCCCCAGCCGTTGGGAGTATATTGCTACCAAGGAAGCAAGGATTGCGTTAATGTGCGTGCAAACAATGCGATGGTAAGCAGATGTTTTGTTGGCTTGGTTAAGATTTGGTGGAGCTAAGCGGGATCGAACCGCTGACCTCTTGCATGCCATGCAAGCGCTCTCCCAGCTGAGCTATAGCCCCATTCCAAAATTCGCAAACGGGTTGGGGCCCGTTTGGTGGCGGCTTATTACTTCTGCTTTCAGAAGAGATCAAGCCTTAAATGGGTTGCCGGGCAAGAATTTTTTAAGCCCGGGCAACCTTGAGATCGCAAGATCAGCTGTCGTCGTCGTCGCTGGAAACCGAGATGATGTCGCTCATGTCGTCGCCATCTTCGTCGTCGTCGGTTTCGAGGAAGGTATCGTCATCATCGTCGCCGATATCGACGTCGTCGTCACCTTCGATATCCGGGATGTCTTCACCGCCAACATCGTCATCGCTGTCGTCGTCATCGTCGGATACGGCAGCCATCGGGATTTCTGCTGCATCTGCATCCACTTCCACGATATCGTCCTGCTCCTCTTCCTCCTCGGCAGCTTGGGCGCGAGTGTCTTCAAAGAAGGAAAGCGGGTAGCTTTTCTGCGTGTAGGGGGAGACGATCGGGTCACGATTGAGGTCGTAGAATTTCCGGCCCGTCTCGGGGCAGATGCGCTTGGTTCCAAGTTCAGCTTTTGCCACAGTCAAACCTCGTTCATTGCCGGGTTTCCGGCGTTGGCCGCAATTGGCGGCAATTCATACTCAAATTTTGATTGCGGTCCCCATACTCATCTTGCCGCCGCCTGTCAAAGGCTAACTGTCATCGTTGCGGGCTTATGGCAAAAATGCGGGCTTTTCCCCAGCGGATGTGGCAGTTAAATCATGTGAATTATCTTTGACGTAATGCGGTTGCCCCTATATTGCAGGGCACAAAGGGCGCAATGGCGCGCCATCAAGACAAAAAGCAGGCCAAATTCATGAAATTTCTCGATGAAGCCAAGGTTTATATTCGTTCAGGCGATGGCGGTGCGGGTTCAGTCTCGTTCAGGCGTGAGAAATATATTGAATTCGGCGGTCCGGATGGGGGCGATGGCGGGCGTGGCGGCGATGTGTGGGTAGAGGCCGTGAATGGCCTGAATACACTCATTGATTTCCGCTTTCAGCAGCACTTCAAAGCCAAGACCGGCATGCATGGCATGGGTCGCAACCGCACAGGTGCAAAAGGTGCGGATGTGACATTGAAAGTGCCGGTGGGTACGCAGATTTTTGAAGAAGATGGCGAAACGCTCATTGCCGACATTGTTGAAGAGGGCCAGCGTTTTCGGCTGGCTGCCGGTGGCAATGGCGGATTTGGTAACGCCTATTTCAAATCTTCGACCAATCAGGCACCCAACTGGGCCAATCCCGGGCTTGAGGGTGTGGAAAAGACGATCTGGCTGCGGCTGAAGCTGATTGCCGATGCCGGGCTTGTTGGACTGCCGAACGCTGGTAAATCAACATTTCTCGCTTCTGTGACGCGCGCACGACCAAAAATTGCGAATTACCCCTTTACGACACTGCATCCCAACCTGGGCGTGGCAACGGTGGATGGGCGCGAGTTTATCATCGCAGACATTCCGGGGCTGATTGAGGGCGCACATGATGGTGTCGGTTTGGGTGACCGCTTCCTGGGGCATGTGGAGCGCACGCGCGTGCTGCTGCATCTCGTTTCTGCAATGGAAGAGGACGTGGCGACAGCTTATGAGGTCATCAAGCATGAATTGGAGGCCTATGGTGGCGGGCTCGTGGACAAGCCAACCATTCTGGCGTTGTCGCAGGCGGATATTCTGGATGAGGATACGCTGAAGGAAAAACTGGATGCGCTGCGTGAAGTGTCCGGTGTGGAGCCGATGGTGCTCTCCTCCATTTCCGGCATGGGTATGACTGAGGTGCTGCGTGAGCTGCGTAAGGTTATCGACGCTGCGAAGGCGGAAGATCCTGAAATTCAGGCAGCGTCTTCGGCGCACGGACATTCGGGTCGCAAGCCCAAGCAGGAGCCGATGTGGGATGAGGATGATTTGGACGACGGTGAGGACTGGGAGGACGAGGAATGAGTTCGTCCCGCAAGCTGCCGCGTGACTGCAAGCGTATCGTTATCAAGATAGGCTCTGCGCTTCTGGTGGATCGAAAGAGCGGTTTGAAGAAAAACTGGCTGGATGCGATGACGCGGGATATTGCCGCGTTGCGGGCCAGCGGCGCAGAAATTCTCGTGGTGTCGTCGGGCGCGATTGCGCTGGGGCGCACCGTGCTGGGGTTGCCGCCGACCGGGCTGAAGCTCGAGGAAAGTCAGGGTGCTGCTGCTGTGGGGCAGATCGCATTGGCACGTGCGTGGTCAGAAAGCCTTTCCGGGCACGGTATTGTGGCCGGGCAGATTTTGCTTACATTGGGTGATACCGAGCATCGGCGGCAATATCTCAATGGCCGCGCTACGATGAGCCAGCTTTTGAAGATGGGTGCTGTGCCGATCATCAATGAAAATGACACGGTGGCGACGAGTGAAATCCGCTATGGCGACAATGACCGTTTGGCGGCGCGTGTAGCAACGATGGTTGGGGCAGACCTTCTGGTGCTGCTTTCTGATATTGACGGGCTTTATACGGCTCCGCCGCATCAGGACCCGAATGCAACGCTGATTGAGGAAATTCCGGCGATCACGCCAGCGATTGAGGCGATGGCTGGCGGTGCCGGGTCTGAACTTTCGCGCGGTGGCATGAAGACCAAGATTGATGCGGGCAAGATTGCCACGACATCCGGTTGCGCGATGATTATTGCTTCAGGCAAGCCGGAAGGGCCTATCTCGGTTTTGGAAAATGGCGGCAAATATTCATGGTTTTCAGCGTCCAACGCGCCGGTGACTGCGCGCAAAACCTGGATTGCCGGAAACCTTCAGCCTGCTGGCAAGATACGGGTGGATGCGGGTGCAGAGCGTGCGTTACATAACGGCAACAGCCTGCTTCCGGCAGGTGTGAAAGAGGTGGTTGGCGAGTTTTCGCGTGGTGATACGGTGGCTATCGTCAACCTCATGGATCGAGAGATTGCGCGCGGGTTGGTTGGTTATGATGCCGAGGACGCACGTCTGATCGCAGGCAAGAAGACAGGTGAAATTGCCGAGGTTTTGGGCTATGCAGGCCGTTCGGCAATGGTGCATCGTGACGATATGGCTGTCACGGGGCACAACGATACGGAGAAAAAGGATCGCGAAAATGCTTGATGAAGCAAAAGATATGGGCAGCATCGACGAGATGATGCTGGAGCTTGGCCGCAATGCGCGGGCGGCTGCAGGCCCATTGGCCATCGCTTCGACCGAGCAGAAGAATGCGGCCCTGATGAGCATGGCGACCAATATCATGGCTGATCTGGATCAGATCCTGGCCGCCAATGTGATTGATCTGAAAAACGCACGTGAGTCTGGCATGGCTGCGTCCTTTATTGACCGGCTGACACTGACTGCAGATCGCGTGACGGCGATGGCGGACGGTATCCGCGCGATTGCAGAGCTGAAAGACCCGATTGGTGATGTGATTGCCGAGTGGGACCGGCCGAACGGCCTGAAGATCAGCCGCGTGCGTACGCCGCTGGGCGTGATTGGCGTGATTTATGAAAGCCGCCCCAACGTGACAGCGGATGCCGGTGCGCTTTGCCTGAAGGCGGGTAATGCTGTGATTTTGCGCGGTGGCTCGGATTCGGTGAATTCGTCTTCGACTATCCACGCCTGCCTTGTAAAGGGGCTGAAAGACGCCGGTTTGCCTGAATATGCAATCCAGATGGTGCCGACGACGGACCGTGCCGCTGTTGGTGCGATGCTTTCGGGTCTCAATGGTGCAATTGATGTGATTGTGCCGCGTGGCGGCAAGAGCCTTGTTGGCCGTGTCCAGTCCGAGGCACGGGTGCCGGTTTTTGCGCACCTGGAAGGGATTTGCCACATTTATGTGGACGCGTCTGCCAAGCTTGATATGGCGCGCGAAATTGTTGTGAATGCCAAGATGCGCCGCACTGGCATTTGTGGTGCGGCGGAAACGCTGCTGGTGGACCGTGCTGCTGCGGAAACGCATTTGAAGCCAATCCTGGAGGATTTGGCGAAGGCTGGTTGCGAAATTCGTGCTTCGCAAGAGGTGCAGGCTGCCTACCCTGATGCGATTGCTGCAACGGAAGAAGACTGGTCGACGGAATATCTCGACAAGATCATTTCGGTGACGCTGGTGGACGGCATTGGCGGTGCGATTGAGCAT
>JBNKQT010000060.1:0-7136 GCA_050297115.1 Ensifer sp.
GCAAATCTCTCCGGCGGTGAGGCGCGTCGTGCAGCCCTTGCGCGGGTTCTCGCACCTGAACCCGACATTCTCATGCTCGATGAGCCGACGAACCATCTGGACCTCACCACCATCGAATGGCTGGAAGGTGAGTTGCAGAAAACCCGCTCTGCGCTCGTACTGATCTCGCACGACAGACGCTTTCTGGAAAAGGTCTCCACGGCCACCGTTTGGCTTGATCGCGGCATCGCACGCCGTCTCGACAAGGGCTTTGCCCATTTTGAGGAATGGCGCGACAAGGTGCTGGAAGAAGAGGCCGAGGAGCATCACAAGCTTGGCCGCGCGATCGAACGCGAAGAGCATTGGCTGCGCTACGGCGTGACCGCTCGTCGCAAACGCAACGTGCGCCGCCTGGGCGAGCTTCACGACATGCGCAAAGCCTATCGCGACCATCGCGGGCCACAGGGACAGGCCAAGGCGCAGGTATCGGATGCAAAAGAATCCGGCAAACTGGTGATTGAAGCCGATAAGCTCACCAAGAATTTTGGTGACAGGACGATTGTTGCGCCCTTCTCCATCCGCGTGCATCGCGGTGACCGGATCGGCTTTGTCGGGCCCAATGGTGCCGGCAAAACCACATTGCTGAAAATGCTGACAGGCCAGCTCAAGCCGGATAGCGGTACATTGAAACTGGGCACCAATCTGGAGATCGCAACACTCGACCAGCGTCGTGAAGAGCTTGATCTGGATGATACGCTGGCCCACTACCTGACTGACGGACGTGGCGACAATCTGCTGGTCAATGGCGAGCAACGCCATGTCACCGGCTATATGAAAGACTTTCTCTTTCAGCCCGAACAGGCCCGCACGCCCATTCGCGAGCTTTCTGGTGGTGAGCGTGCCCGCCTGATCATGGCGCGTATTCTCTCGCGACCGGCCAACCTGCTGATTCTCGATGAGCCGACAAACGATCTGGACATTGAAACCCTGGATCTGCTGCAGGAAATTGTAGCAGGCTTCCCCGGCACCGTACTGCTCGTATCGCACGATCGTGACTTCCTCGACCGAACCGTGACGTCGACTATCGCGCCAGCAAACCCTGAAGCGCCCGATGGCCGCTGGATCGAATATGCTGGCGGCTATTCCGACATGCTGGCCCAGCGCAAGCAGGCGGAAAAGGAAGAACGCGCCGAGGCGAAAAAAGAGAAGGCCAAGGCCCCAGCCGCTCAAGCCGACAAGCCGAAAAACACCGGCAAGCTTTCCTACAAGCAGAAATTCGCACTCGAAAATCTGCCCAAACAAATGGAAGAGGCAGAGGCCAAGGCGGCAAAGCTGGAAGAGAAAATGGCTGACCCCGCCTTTTTCACCAAAGATCCGGCAGGCTTCAACAAGGCGGCAGAAGAACTTGGCAAATTGCGCGATAGCATTGCGGCATGGGAAGAAGAATGGTTGGAACTGGAAATGCTGCGTGAAGAGCTGGAAGGCTGAAATAGTTCAAACTTGCACAAAATCATGAGCACCATTACCTTCCTCACCAAACCAAACACAGTTTGAGGACAAGATGGAATTTCAGGGTACCGAGAGTTACGTCGCCGAAAAGGATCTGATGATTGCGGTCAATGCCGCCATCCGGCTGGAACGCCCGCTTCTGGTAAAAGGCGAGCCCGGCACTGGCAAGACAGAGCTTGCCCGCCAGATCGCTGAAGGCCTTGGCCTGAAAATGATTGAATGGAACATCAAGTCCACCACCAAGGCGCAGCAGGGCCTTTATGAATATGACGCTGTGTCACGCCTGCGCGACAGCCAGCTGGGCGATGAACGCTTTAACGACATCAACAACTACATCCGCCGCGGCAAGCTGTGGGAAGCCTTTGCCGCCGGTGAGAAGGTGGTGCTGCTGATTGACGAGATCGACAAGGCCGATATCGAATTTCCAAACGACCTGTTGCAGGAACTCGACCGCATGGAATTCCATGTCTACGAGACCGGCGAAACAGTGAAAGCCGATGTGCGCCCCATCGTGATCATCACGTCGAACAATGAGAAGGAACTGCCGGACGCCTTTCTGCGCCGCTGCTTCTTCCATTATATCAAATTCCCGGAAGCCGACACGTTGATGAAAATCGTCGATGTGCATTATCCCGGCATCCGCCAGGATCTGGTGAGTGCAGCCCTCAACCGCTTCTTCGAAATTCGAGAGGTTCCAGGCGTCAAGAAAAAGCCGTCGACTTCGGAAGCACTTGACTGGATCAGGCTTCTCGTAGCCGACGATATAGATCCGGGCGATCTGTCTGCCGACGCCAAGACAATCCTGCCAAAGCTGCACGGTGCGCTCTTGAAAAACGAACAGGATATTCACCTTTTCGAGAGATTGGCCTTCATGTCCCGGCGACAGAATTGATTTTTTAACCTCTTGGGCTTATATGCCTATTCAATCGTGGTGATTTGCCGGCCGGCTTGCAGCCACATTAAATAATTCGCTAAAGGGGCCCAAAACTTTGCAAGTTTATGGAACCGGTAGCGATTTCGCGGCCGGTTTTTGTATTTGTAAGTGAGACATGACATGCCGATCAAGATTCCAGATGGTTTGCCCGCACAGGAAACGCTTCGTGAAGAAGGCGTGCGCATCATGACCGAGCAAGAGGCGATCCGACAGGATATTCGCCCCCTGAAAATCGGTCTTCTCAATCTCATGCCGGAAAAGATCAAAACCGAGGTGCAGATCGCCCGTCTCATTGGTGCCTCACCCTTGCAGGTGGAACTTTCGCTGGTGCGCATAGGCGGCCATCAGGCCAAAAACACGCCAATTGAGCATCTGCTTTCCTTTTACAAGACCTGGGACGAGGTCAAGGATCAGAAATTCGATGGCTTCATCATCACCGGCGCGCCAGTGGAAAAGATCGATTTCGAAGAGGTCACCTATTGGGACGAGATGGAGGCCATTCTTGATTGGACCACAACCAATGTTCATTCCACTTTGAACATTTGCTGGGGGGCGATGGCGGCCATCTGGCATTTCCACGGTGTGCCGAAATACAACCTTTCACAAAAGGCATTTGGCGTTTACCGGCACAGGAATTTGAACCGCGCCTCCCCTTACATGAACGGCTTTTCCGATGACTTTCAGATTCCAGTATCACGCTGGACGGAATGCCGCTCAGCCGACATTGCCAAACACGACGATCTTGAAATCCTGATGGATTCCGACAAAACCGGCCCTTGCATCGTGCATGAGCAGAAGGGCAACCGGCTCTACATCTTCAATCATATCGAATATGATTCCACGACGCTGGCGGACGAATATTTCCGCGACCGGAAGTCCGGCGTTGAGATCAAGCTGCCGTACAACTATTTCCCGGAAGATGATCCAAACCGCAAACCACAGAACCGCTGGCGTAGCCACGCACATCTGTTTTTTGGCAACTGGATCAACAACATCTATCAAACAACATCATTCGACATCAGCAAGATTGGCGACGACAGACAGACTTGATCGAACAAACAGGGTATTGACCTTCCAAGGGTCACATGGTCGGATAGCGCGCAAATTCGACCATGAGACGATCTGATGTTTATCCCCTTCTTCCTTGAACTCAAAGCAGCCAAGGTTCCCGTATCCTTACGGGAATATCTCACCCTGCTGGAGGGCACGAAGGATGGGCTGGCGGATTTTGACGTCGAAGCATTCTACTATCTCGCCCGCACCTCGCTTGTAAAAGACGAGCGCTATATCGACCGCTTCGACCAGGTGTTCGCCCATGCCTTTAAAGGACTTGAGGCCGTCAGCGGCATGCCGGAAGGTGTTGACCCACGCGATCTGCCGGAAGAATGGCTTCGCCGGATGGCAGAACGCTATCTGAGCGAAGAAGAGAAGGCGCAAATCCAGTCGCTCGGCGGGCTGGAACAGCTTATGGAAACGCTGAAACAGCGCCTTGCCGAACAGAAAGAACGCCACGAGGGCGGCAACAAATGGATTGGCACGGGCGGCACCTCTCCCTTTGGCGCCTATGGATATAATCCCGAAGGCATTCGCATTGGTCAGGACAAGTCCCGCAACCGCCGCGCGGTGAAGGTCTGGGACAAACGCGAATTCAGGAATCTTGATGATTCGGTGGAAATCGGCACCCGCAACATCAAGGTGGCGCTAAAACGCCTGCGCAAATGGATACGCCAGGGTGCCGATGAAGAGCTCGATCTGGGTGGCACAATCAAATCCACCGCCGAACATGGCTATCTCGACATCAAGACTCAGCCTGAACGGCGTAATGCTGTGAAGCTCCTGATGTTTTTCGACATTGGCGGCTCAATGGACGATCACATCAAGGTGGCCGAAGAACTCTTTTCCGCCGCCCGCGCCGAATTCAAACATATGGAATATTTCTACTTCCACAATTGTGTCTATGAAGGCGTGTGGAAGGACAATCGCCGCCGCCGCGCCGAGCGCATGGACACATTTGATGTGATCCGCACCTACGGTTCCGACTACAAGGTGATTTTTGTGGGTGATGCGGCCATGGCGCCTTATGAAATCACCCATCCCGGCGGCTCGGTGGAACATTTCAACGACGAAGCGGGCTCCGTATGGCTGCAGCGCCTGCTGGACCACTTTCCCAAATCAGCATGGCTGAATCCGGCAAAAGAGGATTATTGGCACTATACCCACTCGACCGGTATCCTCCGTCAGATTATGAATGAACGTATGTATCCGCTTACATTGGGCGGGCTGGAAAACGCAACGCGCGAACTCACGCGCTAAACAATTGGAATTGCATATATGGAACAGAAGCTCTTCGGCACCACGGCAAAGGGCGAGAACGTCTATCGCGTCACCATCTCCGGCGGCGGGCTGACGGCCAACATTCTCAATTGGGGCGCGGTAATCCAGGATTTGCGGCTTGAAGGTCATGATAAGCCGCTGCTGATCGGCTATGAAGACTTCGATGATTATCCGAATTATTCATCCTATTTCGGCGCCACACCCGGCCGCTGTGCAAACCGCATAGCTCAAGGCAAATTCACGATTGATGGCAACGAATATCAGCTTGAGCGCAATGAGAATGGAACAACCCATCTCCACGGCGGTTCGGACAATATTGCCAAGCGTATCTGGAAATTTGTCGAGGTCACCGAAAACGGCGCCACACTGGAGATTGTGGACCCTGATGGACGCGCCGGTTACCCCGGCAATTGCACCGTGCGCGTGACCTATACGTTGAAGGACAACGGCACGCTTTCCGTGATCTATACATCCACGGTGGACCAGCCCTGCCCGGTCAATATCTGCCAGCACAGCTATTTCAATCTGGGCAACAAGGACGACACATTGGATCATGAAATCATGATCGTGGCAGACCACTATCTCCCAACGGACGAAGATCAGATACCGACCGGCGAGATTGCGCCGGTTGAGGGCACAGATTTTGACCTGCGCCAGCTTACATCCATGGAAAAGAGCAAACAGGCGCTCTACGACCACAATTTCTGCCTTTCCAACACCCGCATTGCAAAGCGCAAGGTGGCAGAAGTGCGCTGTGCAGATTCCGGCGTTGCCATGGATGTAGCGACAACAGAGCCGGGTGTGCAGTTTTACACGGCCTTCAAATTGTCAGGCAAACCACCGGGCCTCGACGGTCGCAAAATCGGTCCGTTTGGCGGCTTCTGCCTTGAAACGCAGGTCTGGCCAGATGCTGTAAACCACGAAAATTTCCCGAATCCGGTTCTAAGGCCCGGCGAAACACTCGTGCAGGAAACCGACTACATTTTCCGCAAGATGTAAAAGAAGGGGCGCAGCAAATCAGCGCCCCATTCGCCGCTCCAGCCGCGTGGCAAACCATGCGATGATCTTGCGCCACAGCTCGTCCTTCAGGACGGCGGCTTCGATGTCGATTGCCAGATTCGGGTTATCGTTGATTTCAATCACGAAAACGCCGTTTTCCGTCTCTTTCAGATCAACTCCGTAGAGGCCATCACCAATAAGGCGGGCAGCACGCACCGCTGTCTCCACCACCAGTGCCGGCACGTCGGAAATCGCCATTGTGGCCGAGCCACCTTCAGTGATCTTGCCATCGACACCCCGCTTGACGATCTGCCAGTGACCGCGCGCCATGCGATATTGGCAGGCAAAAAGCGGCTCGCCATCCAGCACACCAATGCGCCAGTCGAAGGAAGTTGGCAGAAAGCCCTGGGCAATCAACAGCGCGGTGTCTTTGAATAACGAAGAAGCGCTTGCCTTCAGCTCTTCCAGATTGGAGGCCTTGACCATATTGGCGCCGAAGGACCCGTCCGGTGTCTTGAGAACAACCGGCGTTCCAAGACGCTCCAGTACCGCATTCAAATCTGATTTTTCGTTGATGATCTCGGTCGGCGGAATGGGGATGCCTGCCTTTTCCAAAATCTCCTTCAGGTAGACCTTGTTGGTGCAGCGGATCATCGACACGGTATCATCAATCACCGGCATGCCCTCCTGCTCTGCGCGACGGGCGAATTTGTAGGTGAAATTGTCGATAGAGGTCGTGGCGCGGATGAAAAGTGCGTCAAACTCGGCAAGGCTCGTCAGATCACCGGGTTCAAGTATCTCCGTTTCCACACCCATTTTTTCCGCCACATCGCACAGACGCTTCAAGGCGGCCGGCTTTGATGGCGGCATTTTTTCAGCCGGGTCCGCCAGAATGGCAAGCGACCATTTGAACTGCGGGCGCGACTTCGGATTGCTTGCACGACCCTTTGTGTAAGCTTCCATGGACTGAAGAAAATGTGCCCGCTGTTGGCCGCTCATCTTGTGCGGGGGAACAGGGCGAATACGCGCAATCTCGTGCGGTGTCTTGCTGTGAAATTCCACCTCGAGGGCAGGCGTTCTGAACCAGTCGGACAACTCACGCGCAAATCTTCCGTAACCGGAGATATCAGGTTTTGAGAAGGCCACAAACAAGCGCTCGGCAACGGGTGCCCCTTTGGCGCGTGCCTCTTTCAAGCGCGCATTAAGATCGGGGACGGCATGAGTGTAAAGCCCCTTTTGAGATAGTTCCACAATGGTCTGTACGCTTGGGCTGACCCGGTGGCCACGCGCTTCAGCCAGAAGCGAGGCATAATAACCTGCGGACTGGTAAGCGTAAGAGCGTGCCATATTGAGGATATAGGGTCGGCGCCCGGCAAAGAGC
>JBNKQT010000061.1:0-5770 GCA_050297115.1 Ensifer sp.
GGGGCGGAAATCGGCATTGCGACCGGCAAAATGCATGCGCGCGGGCCGGTGGGTGTTGAGCAATTGACCTCATTTAAATATCTGGTGCGCGGCACCGGGCAAACCCGGCCTGTCTGACCTTGACTGCGGGCGAGGAACGTATCGACCGCAAATACCTCACCATGCCGCCAACATCCGGTGGCATGGTCATTGGCCTGTTTGGAGGGTCGTTCAATCCGCCACATGAGGGGCATGCGCTGGTGGCTGAGATTGCCCTGAAGCGGCTGGGCCTTCAGCAGCTTTGGTGGATGGTGACACCGGGCAATCCCTTGAAAAGCAAGCGTGAACTGGAGCCGCTTGGCAAACGCATCGCGGACAGCGAGGCGATGAACAGTGATCCACGCGTGAAAGTAACCGCGTTTGAGAAGGCCCTGGGGCAAAGCTATACTGCGCAGACGCTGTCTTATATTCGCCAGCATAATCGCGATTGCCGATTTGTCTGGATCATGGGCGCAGATAATCTGGCGACTTTTCACCACTGGCAACATTGGCGGGAAATCGCGCTGACCTTTCCCATTGCCGTGATTGACCGGCCCGGTTCCACACTTTCCTACTTGTCTTCAAAAATGGCGAAAGTGTTTGATTATGCGCGGGTGGATGAGGACAGGGCGCGGGCGTTGGCCTACAAGGACGCGCCGGCATGGACCTTCATTCATGGCCCTCGTTCCAGCTCAAGCTCGTCGGCAATTCGGCAAGGCCGGAAACGTCCTCAAATCTGACTTCTTGAAACCGTCACCTGGGAGGCGTACATTAGAAGTGCGGCGAGAGTCGCGATGAGACGTGCTGTTACACTGTTAAGAAAGGTAGACCTCTGACGACAGTACAAACCAAGGGAGCTGTTCTTCGCAGCCTTCCCAAAAGCCCGGAAAGTGGCGCTGATGCTGCCGCCCGTGCGCTTCAACTTATCCTTGGAAGTCTGGACGATTCCAAGGGTGAAGACGTTGTCACCATCGACATCGCAGGAAAATCGGCGTTGGGAGACTACATGGTTGTTGTCTCCGGGCGATCAAACCGTCATGTCAGTGCAATTGCTGATCACCTGATGAAAGACCTCAAGTCGGAAGGCTTCGGCAATCCGCGTGTGGAAGGTTTGGAAACAGGCGATTGGGTGCTACTCGACACCGGTGATGTCATCGTTCATGTGTTCCGTCCGGAAGTTCGGGAAGAGTATAACATCGAAAAGATGTGGTCTGCTCCCGACCTGGAAGAGGGCACGCTACATTAAGGTTTGACTGCCTGCTTTGGCAGGTGGATTGATAACCTGAAAAAGAACCGCGGATTCAATCGTTCTCGCGGACAGTGCTTTTGACCGGTTGAGGATTGAGAAATGCGGGTTGGATTGTTTGCCGTCGGGCGGCTGAAAGCCGGGCCCGAGAAGGAACTTGCGGCGCGCTATTTTGACCGGTTTGCAAAGGCGGGGCCGCCGATTGGCCTGGAATTCTCTCGTATCGCTGAGGTCAATGAAAGCAGGGCATCGTCTGCTGATACGCGCAAGCGTGAAGAGGCGCAGATGCTGGACAAGGCCTTGCCGGAAGGTGCTGTGCTGGTGCTGCTTGATGAGCGTGGCAAAGCGCTTGGATCAGAAGAATTTGCTGACATGCTGGGCAATTTTCGCGATCAGGGGCGGCGTGAACTGATGATTGCCATTGGTGGAGCTGACGGTCTGGACCCTCAGTTGCGCCAGCGGGCGGATGCCACAATCTGCTTTGGCAAGATGACATGGCCGCACCAACTGGTGCGCATTTTGATTGCCGAGCAGCTTTATCGAGCAGTTACGATATTGTCCGGCCATCCGTATCATCGCGCTTGAAGTTTGGCCCGCGCAAGCAAATCAGTATAGAACGGTTTTTCAACTGTGGTTTGTGTGGGATTTGATGGTATCCGGCAAGTCTCTTTTCCGGTTTTTGTTTTTGACGAGTGTGGTGCTTTTGCCGCCCGCACCGTGGCCGCTTTATGCCCAGGAAAAAGAGCAAAGTCAGTCTGAAACCGAGACCAGTGATCCCGTTGCCAAACTGGAGGCGAAACGTCTTGAAACCGAGGCCGAACTGAAGGCTTTGAGCGAAACGTTGAGCCTTTCCGGCGAAAAGATCAGCGAGTTGGAAGCCGATATTGCAGCGCTGGAGAACCGGGCGACGGATATCCGCTCGGCTTTGGTGGAATCGGCAGAAAAGCGCAACGAACTTGAAGGCAAGATCGATGCGGGTGAGGCCAAACTGGCGGAGCTTCGCGGCAGGGAAAGCGACATTCGCGCCTCGCTTTATGAGCGGCGCGGGCTTTTGGCAGAAGTGCTGGGGGCTTTGGAGCGTATGGGGCGTAATCCCCCGCCAGCCATTCTGGTGAAACCGTCAGATGCATTGGGCTCTGTGCGAAGCGCAATTCTCCTGGGTGCTGTTGTGCCGGGAATTCGCAACGAAACGGAAACCCTGCTTGCTGACCTGCAGGAACTGACCAGAACGCTTGCGGCGATTACGACCGAAAGAGAATCCTTGAAACAGCTGATGGTTTCGCGGCTGGAAGAAGAAAAGCGCATGAACCTTCTTCTGGAAGAAAATCAGCAACAGGCGTCACGTTCCACGCAAACGCTTGCTGAAGAGCAGAAGCGGGCTGAGGAATTGGCGGCGAAAGCAGGTAGTATGCAAGAGCTGATGGCTTCGCTGGAGGCCGAAATCGGTTCTGTACGTGATGCCCAGCGCCGCGCCCGCGAGCTGGACAAGCAGCGCGCTGAGGAAAATGATGGTGCTTCGAGTTTCGATCCCAACCGGCTGCCCGATAAAAACCGTATTGCGCCTGCATTTGCTTTTTCAAGTCTGAAGGGAAGACTGGCGCTCCCTGTTCGTGGTGATGTGGTTGGTGCGTTTGGCGATGCGCAGGGCGGCGGGCGCAAGGCGCAAGGGATGACCGTTGTTGCCAGACCGAACGCTCTGGTGACGGCCCCTGCTGATGGCTGGATCATTTTTGCGGGCAAATTCAGAAGCTTTGGGCAAATGGTGATCCTGGATGTGGGTGAGAATTACCGGATTGTGATGACCGGCATGGAAAAAGTGAATGTCCGACCGGGCCAATTCGTAGTAGCAGGTGAACCTGTTGCTGAAATGGGTGCGACAAGAATTGCAAGTGCGGCTGCATTGTCTCTGGAAACGGAAGGGCCTACCCTTTACATTGAATTCTGGCAGAATAAGAACCCGATTGATTCCCGGTCTTGGTGGTCCGCGCAAATAACTGGAAAGGCAAACAATGATACGTAAAGTTTCACTTCTGGCACTTGGCGCCGTAATGGGGGCGGTGGCTGTGAGCGGCGTTTACACGCTGAGTGCTCCGGCATCTGCGGCCAACGGCTCTACCTATCGTGAGCTTTCGATCTTCGGCGATGTTTTTGAGCGGGTTCGTGCGCAATATGTGACGCCGCCTGAAGAAAAGAAGCTGATTGAGAATGCCATCAAAGGCATGCTGACATCGCTCGACCCGCATTCCAGCTATATGAATGCTGAAGAAGCTGCCGATATGCGCACGCAAACGCGGGGCGAGTTTGGCGGTCTTGGTATTGAAGTGACAATGGAAAATGACCTTGTGAAGGTTATTACGCCAATTGAAGATACACCAGCGGCAAAGGCCGGTGTTCTGGCGGGCGACTATATTTCCAAGATCGATGGGGAAGATGTTCGTGGTCTCACACTCGGTGCCGCCGTTGACAAGATGCGCGGCAAGGTTGGCGAGCCGATCAAGGTGGAGATTATCCGCGAAGGCGCTGACAAACCGATCGACCTGACGATTATTCGCGACATCATCGCGGTTCAGGCTGTGAAATACCGCGTGGAAGGCGATGTGGGCTATCTCCGCATTATTCAGTTTACCGAAAAGACCTTCTCTGACCTTAAAAAGGGGATCGAGAAGATCAAGGCTGAGGTGCCGGAAGACAAGCTGAAAGGTTATGTTCTGGATTTGCGTTTGAACCCGGGTGGTTTGCTGGATCAGGCGATCAATGTTTCGGATGCATTCCTTCAGCGTGGCGAAATTGTTTCGACGCGTGGACGTGAAGATGGTGATACGCGCCGCTTTGATGCTACGCCGGGTGACTTGTCTGATGGCAAGCCGGTGATTGTACTGATCAATGGCGGTTCGGCCTCTGCTTCGGAAATTGTTGCCGGTGCGCTGCATGACCTGAAGCGTGCAACTGTGGTTGGCACACGTTCATTCGGCAAGGGTTCGGTGCAAACGATCATTCCGCTTGGCCAAAATGGCGCATTGCGACTGACCACGGCGCTCTATTACACACCCTCTGGAACATCGATCCAGGGGACGGGTATTGAGCCGGATATCCGAGTTGATCAGCCAATTCCCGATGAGCTGAAAGGCCGTGTGGAAACGCAGGGCGAGGCTGGTCTAAGCGGTCACATCAAGGGTCAGGATGAAACGGATGAGGGTTCGGGTTCTTCTGCCTATGTGCCGCCGGAGCCAAAGGATGATGTGCAGTTGAACTACGCTCTGGAGCTTTTGCGCGGTGAGAAAACTGACCCGGCATTTCCGCCGGATCCAACCAATGTTGCTCATGATAATTGATGAGGTTGGCGCCCGCTTTTGAAGCGGGCGTTTTCCACTATGGCGGGTCTGTGTCTGGACATGAATGCAAAACGGGTGAGGCGGAGCGCTTGAGACGTGTCTACTGATTTGAACGCGCCGCTCGGCAAGAACCGGAAGAGGCCGGAAAGGTCGACCTCGTCGATTTCTGGCCTGCTGCGAGGCGGCTTCCTTGCTTTGTGCGCGGTCGTGGTGCTGGGCATTACAGTCTATCCTTATGTCTATCCGGAAAATTTCGACGGTATCACTCCGCTTGAGGCGTCAGTCGTTGCGAATGCAGATGTGAAGACGGAAGGCAACCGCCAGCTGCCGAACATTGTTCAAAGTGGTCGGCAGGATGGTGCCAATGTTGAGCGTCATGTGATGGATGACGGGTCCGTGGTTACCAAGTTCAGTCCGCGGGGACGCGATGGCGACGGACCGCTGGTAATCAATGCTTCTCAAAATCAGGATCGACGGCTGGCGGGTCTGGCCAATGATGACCTCATAGAAGAAACGGAAGCGGGAAAACTGCCGACTATCTCGCCGGATGGATTGCGACCGTTTGACTATTACGCGCGGCCGTGGTCCGGAGCACGCGGAACTCGCATTGCCATTGTTGTGGCTGGTCTTGGCATCAGCCAGACGGGAACGTTGCGGGCGGTTCGAGATCTGCCGGAGGAGATCACGCTTGCATTTGCGTCCAATGGAAACTCACTTTCCCGCTGGGTGCCGGAGGCGCGGCGCAATGGGCATGAAGTGTTATTGCAGGTGCCGATGGAGCCGTTTGGCTATCCGCAAAATGACCCCGGACGCGGCACACTGGTGAGCAGTAAATCCGGCGCTACAAATGTTGCCAATCTACATGCGGCAATGGCCCGGATGACAAGCTATACCGGCATCATGAACTACCTGGGTGGACGCTTTTTGTCTTCTTCTGAGGCTCTGGAGCCGGTGTTGCGTGACGTGAGTGCGCGCGGTCTCATGTTTCTGGATGATGGTACAACGGCGCAGTCTTTAAGTGGCGAATTTGCCAAGGCGCTTAACATGCCTCATGCCTTTGCTGATGTAGTTCTGGACGCTCAGGTGAGCCGAGAGGCAATTTTAGGTAAGCTTGATGAGCTTGAGCGGATTGCCTATCGCAAGGGCACTGCGATTGGAGTTGCATCAGGATTTG
>JBNKQT010000062.1:0-3402 GCA_050297115.1 Ensifer sp.
GTCGTCCTTCGGATATGACCAATTTGTCCAGCTACTGCGTTGCAACGGCTTGAAAATAGAAAGTATTTCCTGCGCCCTTGCGCCTTGTATCTGAACAAATTGGTCATACCAAAATAACCTCATTTATAAGTCCGTGACCTAAAGCATTTTGTTCAAATTTTCCCTGGATTGTAGCGCAAGGAATTCAATTGCGACGCCTTCCTGGAACTGGCGGACAATGCGCCCGCGCATGTGGCCCAAGGTGACCGGAGTTCCCACTGCCGGGCGAACTTCGATGTCGACTGCGGCGCCGGACAGTGAAAGGTCGATAATACGGCATGGGTATTTGCGACCATCATCAAGGCCCAGTTCTGAAATGGACTGAGTTGGCGCCTGGCGTTCATGGCGGCGGTCTTCGGGCAGGCCCAGTTCGTGCTTGTTTGCAAGCCAGGTCAACTGTGCTGCAAGTTTTTCGCGCTTACGTTCCGTTGCATTTAGCGCGATAATAAATTCGAGATCCCGAACCTCTGTGACCTTGCCTTCAAGCCGTCCGAGGTGTTCGACATATGCGATTACGCGCTCACCGGCCTGTGGCATTGCGTTTGTGGAAATGCGTGCGTCACCGGGTGACATGTCAACAATCGTGCAGTCAAACTCTTCGCGGTTTTCAAGCATCAGGCGGCCTTGCAGATTGACCTCCACACGCTGAAAGCCCCGTCGCTCGTGCGAGGTGCCTACATTACCTGAATCTGTGGGTTCCAGATGAAGCATTGTGCGCCGATTGTTTTTTCACTTACCAACTGATTTACGCTGACTCGGTTAACGTATGGTTTTTTTGTGGGGGTGAAAAGTAAAGACTGACAGAAAGTGAAGGTCGCGACTGGATCAAGGTGTTTGGCATTTTTGCGGGAATTTCGCGCGTTAGGGTTAACTGATGCATTTGATTGCCATAAGAGCGGCGGTGTGAGAGAAGGCACCAACACTTCACATTCAGTGGGGTTGCAGCACACAATTTAAAGCCTCATATAGAGGTAAGCCGTCGGCATTTGCGGGCGGCTCTTTTTTTGTCCATGCGCTGCGACTATCAAAAACGGCACGCGCTTATTAAAAAGAAGAGGCGAAAGCTGCCATTTATGCGTGATGATGTTGATGAATCCTTGCAGGGCAACGGTGGCGGTGGCACCGGGCATAGGTCAACCGAGCCACTTTTGAATCTGCCGCCTGCTGTCATGGTGGCGGTGGTCTTTCTGGTCGGTGTCCACTCAACGTTGAGTGTAATTGGCAGTTTGGCGCCGGATTCAGGTATTCCGGATCTCATCTATTTTCTGGGTGGTTTCATTCCGGCCCGATATCACGCTACGGATACGCTCTCGAGCATGGCAGCGGTTTGGACGCCATTGACCTATTCTTTCCTTCATGGCGGTTGGCAGCATCTGATTTTCAACATGATATGGCTGGCAGTTTTCGGGTCGCCCGTCGCACGACGTATTGGCAGTACACGGTTCGCTGTTCTTTGGGTCGTCCTGTCTGTCGTATCTGCTTTTGCATTCTATATATTGAATCCAGGTTCGGTCAGCCTTGTGGTTGGCGCGTCGGGGGTCATCTCCGGTTTGACGGGTGCTGCATGTCGCTTCGCCTGGTCGCCTGCACGGCTTGGGAGTGGTGGCTATGGGCCGCTTCTCAGCGTGGGTGAGGCGCTTTCCAACCGTTCTGTCATGAGTTTCATGTTGATCTGGTTGTTGGCCAATGTTGGCTTTGCGGCTTTGGGTGGTTTCGCCGCAACGCCCATTGCCTGGGAATCGCACCTTGGTGGATTTGTTGCAGGCTTCTTTCTTTTGCCAATCTTCGACAAAGCCCGCCGATAAGGCCGGTGAACGGTTTAACTGATTGGTTGCAGTCAGGCGGTGGCTGCTGCTTGAACTGAATTCTGCTCGTTTAGCCAGGCGATGGCGTTCTCCTTGTCCATCGGTCTGGCATAGAGAAAGCCTTGCGCACCCTGGCATCCCAGCATTCTGAGTGCCTGGCTATCCAATTTATTTTCAACACCTTCGGCGAGGATGGTCATCGACAGTGCGTTGGCGACGCTAATGAGGGCTGAGACGAGCGCCTGGTTTTTGGCGCTGTCTGCGATTCCGGCGATGAATTGGCGATCGATCTTCACCTTGTCGATCCGGTTGTCGATCAAGTAGGCGAGGGAGGAATGGCCCATGCCAAAATCGTCGAGTGCCAGCTGGAAACCTGCTTCTTCAAGCAGAGCAAGGCCTGTTTGGGCTGCTTTGGCGTCCAAAAGGGTTTCTTCGGTGATATCGAACTCAAGCCTTTTAGGTTCAACGCCAGCCGCCTTGACGATCTCGACAAGTTGAAGGGCTGTTTTTCTGGTGGTCAGTTCTACCGGGGAGATATTGACTGCAATTGTGAGATTGCGCGCAATTGCTGTGTCCAGCGAGAGCAGGAATTCACAGGCCTGCTGCGTTACGAAACTTGTCAGGGGTATTGTGTTCTGGGTGTTGCGTGCCGCCAGCACAATTTCTTCTGCTGCAATGGAACCAAGTGTCGGGTGTTGCCATCTTAGCAGGGTTTCAAACCCGGTCACCTTGCCGTCAGCCAGTGATATTTGTGGCTGAAACTCGGTATGCAGCTTGCCAAACCGCAGGGCTGCAGCAAGGCTGCGTTCAAGCGTCTTCTGCCTGTGGATGGAATCGCGCAGTGATGTGTCAAAAGTCTGAACGCGTCTGCGACCGAGTTCTTTTGCCTTGTAGAGTGCCGCGTCAGCGCATTGGAAGAGCCCCTCAACATCATTGGCGTCTTTGGGGAGCGTAGAGATGCCGATGCTGGCGCCGGTTTTCAGGAGGTTGCCGGCAAAATCGATCGGGACGAACGAGGCAGCCAAAATGTCGTTTGCCAGGGCATGAGCGCGTTCGGCAGCGTTTTCACCCGACACGATGATGGCAAATTCGTCGCCGCCCAGGCGTGCAGCAAATTCATCGTGGCGGGCATGTTCAAGCATGCGCCGGGCGAATTCAGCAAGGACAGCGTCACCGGCTGCATGACCGAATGTGTCATTTATATATTTGAATTTGTCGAGGTCGAAGATCAGCAGAGACAGCTTCTCGTTCTTTTGCTTTGCGCGCTCAACGCGATCATTGATAACGCTGTTGAAGCAGGCGCGGCTTGCCAAATTCGTCAATGCATCATTGTTGGCGAGTTGTTCAAGCTTTCGGTTGGTGTCTGAAATGGCCCGGTTTGCGACTTCCACCGAATGGGCCAGCCGACCGGATTCCAGAGCGCTCAGGACACTTTTGACGTATTGTTTCTCACTTGAAAGTGCACTGCGTACCATCATGATGGTCAACAGCGTTGCGTTGAGTGCCACGAAGGTTGCGGCTCCAGTCTCTGCTGCAAAAAGCTTGAAGCAAACGACTA
>JBNKQT010000063.1:0-6733 GCA_050297115.1 Ensifer sp.
GGCCAAACAGGTCGCCTCACAGATAGCCGAGTTGAAAAAGAAGGCCAAGGACAGTGAAGATGGTCTGGTCGTTCAATGCTTCAATTCCAGCAATAGCGCGAATCTGAAGATATACGGGCCAGGCGCTGCTTACTGCTAGCAAGCTTGCCCCCCGTTCATATCCCTGCAATAAAAACCTCCGCTGGGAACTACCGGAGGAAAAAATGCAGCCATTGCCCGAGACCATGACCTATATCGACCTTCCCAAACCGGGTGGGGTGGAGGAAATGCAGGTCGCCAAAGGCGCGCTCCCGGAATTGAAGCCCGGAGAAGTTCTGATTCGTGTCGATGCGGCAGGCGTGAACCGTCCCGACGTGGCCCAGCGGCAGGGCATGTATCCGCCGCCACCGGACGCAAGCCCTGTTATGGGTCTGGAAGTGGCAGGTGAAGTGGTTGCTCTCGGTGAAGGTGCCGAAGGATGTTCTATTGGCGATCGCGTCTGCGCTTTGGCCAATGGCGGCGGCTATGCCGAATATTGCGCCGTACCGGCCACGCAAACTCTGCCATGGCCGAAAGGCTACGATGCTATCCGGGCCGCCGCGCTGCCGGAGACCTTTTTTACGGTGTGGGCCAATCTCTTCCAGATGGCCAAACTGAAAAAAGGTGAACGTGTTCTTGTTCACGGTGGCACGAGCGGCATTGGTACAACGGCAATCCAGCTTGCCAAGGCCATCGGTGCAACCGTTTACACCACTGCGGGATCAGATGAAAAATGCAATGCCTGTTTAAAGCTGGGTGCGGATTACGCGATTAATTACAAGCAATCTGATTTCGACAAAGTCATCCGCCACGAAACCGATGGCCGGGGTGTTGACGTTGTTCTCGACATGATCGGGGCGGCCTATTTTGAGCAAAATATCCGGTCTCTGGCCAAGGATGGTCGTCTGTCTATCATTGCCTTTTTAGGTGGTGCAGTGGCTGAAAAGGTCAATCTCGTACCGATTATGGTCAACCGTTTGCATGTCATGGGTTCAACCATGCGCCCACGCACAGCTGAGGAGAAAAAGGCTATCCGTGATGAGCTGCAGGAATTGGTTTGGCCGCTTTTGGAAAACGAGGCCGTTGCCCCGCTTGTCCATGCCGTCTTCCCGCTGGAGCAGGTAGCAAGCGCTCACACGATGATGGAAGAATCCAGTCATGTCGGCAAAATCATTCTGACGCTTGAGGGTATCAATAAGCCGTATTGAGCAATCCTGAAACGTGATCAAGCACGCCGGATTGCCATTATGCGCGTCATATTTCGGCTCGGGGAGGGAGTAGAAAATGCGGGACTTTCAATTCAATACCACGTCTTCGGTCATTTTTCGCGAAAAGGGGGCGGCGTCAATGGCGTCGCTTTTGCCGGATGCATTCGGCAAAACAATCCTCTTTGTTACAGATCCGGGGATCATTAAGCTAGGGCTTGCTGCGGCCGCGTTGAACTCGTTGGAAGACGCGGGCTATGAAGTCTTGCTTTTTGACCAGGTCGAGGCTGACCCTTCTGTGAAAACCGCGCTTGATGCATTTGAACGAGGCTTTGCAGCGCGTGCCACAGGTGTGATCGGTTTTGGGGGCGGCTCTTCGCTGGATGTTGCAAAAGTTGCCGCATTGTTGATCGGCTCGGATGAGCAGCTGGACAATGCCTGGGGTGTCGGCAACGCCAAGGGGCCTCGTTTGCCACTGATGCTGGTGCCCACCACCGCAGGTACCGGCTCCGAAGTGACGCCTGTGGCCATTCTCACAATATCGGAGGAGGAAAAGCGCGGCGTCTCCTCGCCCGTTATTCTGCCTGATATTGCGCTGCTCGACCCAGAGTTGACGCTTGGCCTGCCTCCGGCGATCACGGCGGCAACTGGCATTGATGCCATGGTGCACGCCATTGAGGCCTATGCGTCGAAGAGCGCGAATAACAACCCGCTGTCAAAAATGCTTGCGCGCGAGGCGCTTCAGCTTCTGGGCGGCAATATCGAAACGGCTGTTGCTCAAGGGGACAACAGGCAAGCCCGCTCGGCGATGCTCATCGGGTCGATGCTGGCCGGTCAGGCATTTGCAAATTCGCCGGTGGCTGCAGTACACGCACTGGCCTATCCGATTGGCAGCCACTTCCACATTCCGCACGGGCTTTCCAATGCTCTGGTTCTGCCGCATGTGCTGCGCTTCAATATGCCTGATGCAGCGCATCTTTATGCAGAAATTGCAGCAGATGCCTTCCCGCATTTGGCCGCGGTGGAAGGGAGCCAGGCCCGCGCCGCAGCTTTTGCAGAAGAGCTTGCGGCTCTTTCTGGCCGGGTCGGCCTGCCGCCACGCTTGCGTGACGTCGGAATTGGCGAGGAGAGCCTCGCCATGATGGCAGCAGATGCAATGAAGCAGCAGCGCCTGCTCGTTAATAATCCGCGTCCGGTTGAAGAGGCCGATGCTTATGCGATTTACAAGGCTGCATGGTGACAGAATGAGCGAACGCCCGGGCCCTTCCACCCGTTCCGCCTACCGGAGTTTCCGGAAAATACAGACACGCTGGATGGATAATGACATCTATGGGCACATGAACAATGTCGTCCACTATTCGCTGTTTGATACCGCTGTGAATGGCTGGCTGATTGACACAGGCTTGCTAGACCTGCAAACCGGCGATCACGTTGGGTTGGTGGTGGAGACGGGCTGCAAGTATTTTGCCGAAATGGCGTTCCCCGATGTCGTCACAGCAGGCATTCGCGTGTCGCGCATCGGTTCGTCATCGGTACGTTATGAGGTCGGTCTGTTCCGAAACAATGAGGAAAAGGCCAGTGCAGAAGGTTTCTTCATTCACGTCTATGTTGACCGCCAAACCCGCCGTCCAAAGCCGTTAAATGAGACCTGGCGAAAAGCGCTGGAAAGCATTGGTGTTTGAAGGGCGGAGACAACTATGACACCCAACGAACTGCAATCATATCTGCATGAATACATTCCGTTGTCGGCTGCTATGGCCGTCTCGGTTGAGCGGGTGGAATCGACATGTATTCATCTGAAAGCACCGCTCGCTCCCAACATCAACCACCGCGAAACGGTTTTTGGTGGCTCGGCTTCGGCGATTTGTATACTGTCTGCCTGGTCGCTTTTGCATTTGCGTTTGAGACGGGAGGGGCTGGAAAGTCGGGTTGTTATTCAGCGCAATTCAATGGAATACACCGCCGCAGTGACCGGAGAATTCACCGCGCGCTCCTTTTTCGAAGACGTTGATGCTTGGCCCGCATTCGTAAAGCTTCTACAACGTCGCGGCAGGGCGCGCATTGCAGTGGGCGCGGCAATGGAAGCCGACAGTCTCGAAGTCGGACGCCTGCATGGCGAGTTTGTCGCCTTGCGTATGCCATGATCGCCAGTTTCGGGCAATCCGTGGGAGGTAGTGAAAATTCCATGATAAACTCGCGGATTTTGCCAAAATGAGCAGGGACCTTCTTGCAAAAGCAATGGCCGCCTATAAGGCAGGGGATCTGTCGCGTGCGGCTGAAATGCTCGACGTAGCCCTGAAGGGTATTCCCACACCTCCCTCCGCCTTGCTTGCACTCTATGGCAATGTTCATTATCGCCTGAAGAACTACAGTCAGGCGGCAGATGCCTTCCTTGCTGCCGCACGTGAAGGTGGAGCCGAAGCGCCGCAATTTGTGGAGCTTGCGGTCAATCTCTTTGGCATTGCGGGGCGCTCCCGGCCAATTTCAGAAAATATAGATTTTCTGCGTGCAACATGCCCGCAGTCGCCCACAGTGGCCTATGCTTGCTGCAAGGTACTCTTGCACGAGCGCAGGTTGGTGGAGCTTGCGCCATCGATCAAATATCTCAATCGGGATGATGATGCGCATCTGGGGCTATTGGTGCAGTGTTATCGCCTTACCAACCAGTTGGGTAAGTTGATTGAAGAGCTGAAGGCAATTTTGGCGAAGGACCCCGCACGCGATTCGGTTCGTATGTTGCTCTATTTTACCGGGCAGGATGCATGTGACTACGATTTGCAGCGTGAACGCGATGCCTACCTGGCTTCGCTGGATGAAGCTGCGCTGAGCCGTTTTCTGTCATTCGAACCACTTCACGGCAGGCTCTTTCGGTCAGAAGATGAGCGCGTAAACACGCTGCCGGGGCAGCAAACTGAGGTGTTGAACGCCATCAAGGTGGGCCGCGACCAGAGACGTGCCATGCCGCAAGGTAAAGAGCGGATATCCATCGGTTATCTTTCCAGCGATTTCCACAGTCATGCGACCATGGTCCTTCTGGGTGAGGCGTTGAACCACCATGATGAAAGTCGTTTTGAGATCACGCTTTTCTGCTATACGGCTGCCTATGCGGCGGCAGACCAGGAGCGATGGCCGGAAAAGCTGAGAAAATGGATCGTCCCGGTACGCGATCTAAGCGATGAAGCCGTTGCGCAAATGATTGATGAACGCGGTATCGACATATTGGTTGACCTGAAGGGCCTGACCCTCAACACGCGTTCTCGTATCGTCAATCTGTGTCGCGCGCCGGTCAAGGTCAGCTATCTGGGCTATCCAGGCTCCATTCCCGAGCTGGACTATGATTACATAATTGGCGACCCTGTGGTCACGCCAGATGCATTCAAGGATATCTACCCCGAAAAGCTTTGCCGTTTGCCCGATAGCTATCAGGCAAACAATTCCACCTGGCGGCAAAAGCCTGCGCCCGTCGCACGGGCAGATTTTAACTTGCCGGAGGATGCATTCATTTTTGCTTCCTTCAATCAGCCCATCAAGTTGACGGAACGTACAATTGATCTTTGGTCGAGCGTGCTGAAACGTACACCCGATGCCGTGTTGTGGACTATGGCATCCGGGGATCTGCGCCAGCACAATCTGCGCAACGCATTTGTTGAAAGAGGCGTGGCGGCTGACCGGATTATCTTTGCCTCACAAGTCGCTTTTGCCGAGCACGTCAGCCGTATTCCGCTGGCCGATGTGGCGTTGGACACGTTTCCCTGTAACGGGCATACGACGACATCAGATGCGCTGTGGGCTGGTCTGCCGGTCATTACAATTCTGGGAAAAAGTTTTGCCGCACGGGTTTCTGCAAGTCTGCTCAATGCTGCAGGCCTGAGCGAACTTGTTGCCGATACGGACGAAGCTTTCATCGATATGGCAGTCGCGTTGGCGAACGACCCGGAACGGCTCAAAATAATTCGCACGCACCTGATTGCCAACCGCGAAACACTGCCGCTTTACGATACGCGCAGGTTTACCGCCAACTTGGAACAGGCATACACAATGATGGCAGAGCGCGCTCGCAAAGGCCTGCCTCCCGACCATATTGATGTGGTTGAATAACGGCTTCTACAGTTCGCACGTACGGTTTCGACCTTCGGCCTTGGCCTGATAAAGCGCTTGGTCAGCACGTTTCAATAGTGATTTGGCGGTGCCGTCTTTGAAGGCAGCAATGCCGCAGGAGAATGTGTAATCGATTATGGGATCGATCATTGGATGCTCGACGATTTCGCGGCGGATGCGTTCTATGATTGCCCTTGTGTCATCTGCATTTGCGCCCGGCATGATGAGTAGGAATTCCTCGCCGCCAAAACGCGCTAATGTATCCGTACGCCGCAGAAGCCAGCTTGACGTCAGAGCAAAATGCGAGAGCGTTTCATCTCCTGCGTCATGGCCAAAATTGTCATTGATCGACTTGAAATGGTCGAGATCAATAATTGCGATTGTAAGCGGATGACCGGTTTTTTGTGAGATTTTCAGGCTGGCTTCCAGCTCGTCAAGGGCGAATCTGCGATTAAAAATGCCCGTCAGCGCGTCGGTTTCTGCATCCTGTCGCGCGAGGTCACGGGAGATCACCAATTCCTGCTCGGTCGCCTTGAAGCTGGTGATGTCAGTCAGGAAGTTCCATATCCAGCCACCAGCGATGACCGTTTCGTTGACCAGAAACCATCTCCCATTGACCAGGCTGATTTCGAATGTACGGTGGTCAATGCTGCGCCGGTTGGCGACGGTTGCTGCAATCCGCTCTTCGAGGCTGCCATGCATTTGCGGTCCGCACTGGTTGTCATGCCAGTATTGAATGAGATCGATCAGCGTTTCGGCATGTGCCGGTGCGCCGACGAGGTCACGATATGCATCGGACATATATGCAATTTCATCCTCCGGCGAAAAGAGAATCGCAGGCATTTTGCTGGCATTCAGGCCAGCCTCCAAAAGTTGGTCGGCAAGTGGAAGAAACGGCTTTTGCGCCCATGCAGGCGTTGCCTTTTTCTCAGAAAGGTTGTGCATATTCTCGTCTGTCCCCGTACGCGTCGACAATTCGCGGATGGTTTTATTATCCTCGATTTCAATGCGTTATGTAATCGCGATGACCACGGAGGCTGTGTTGAGACTATATTAACAATTCATCATATGTGTGATGGTCTGTCGGCAAGTTTTTCCGCGCCAATGAATATGCCAACTGCGATGAGTGAGACGCCAGCGGCAATGATGCTTGTTCCTTGATAATCCGTAATATGGTTGCCAGCGGCAAAGAAGCCGGACGCTATGCCATGCGCTGCAAAACCGGTTATGGGAAACAGAGCAGTGCCAAGGCCGGGACGTTCGGGGAAGATGTCCTGCACATATGAAACAGGAACAGACAGCAATGCTGACGCGGCCAAGCCTGAGAGCGGAATAAGCAGGTAAACAACAGTCACGGACGAGGCCAGGCCCAGCCAGAGCATAAACACCGCGTATAAGAAGCCGCTGATGGC
>JBNKQT010000064.1:0-9749 GCA_050297115.1 Ensifer sp.
AAACGGTGACGCTCAAATGGACCGGGCATCACCAATGTTGCCGCCTTTTCGGCGGAAAAACCAAACCGTGCATAATAGGGCGCATCACCTACGAGCAAGATCGCGCCATGACCGCGTTGGCTAGCTTCAGAAATCGCCAAGCGCATCAGGGCGCTGCCAACGCCCTTGCCCTCAAAAGCAGGATCAACCGCCAGCGGCCCAAGCAGCAGAGCAGCCAGCGGCATGCCCTCTGCGGAAAGCCCGGCTTGCACATGCCACAGCCGCACTGTGCCAATCACTGCGCCGCTCTCGTCACGTGCCACCAATGCCAACCCTTCGGCAGGCAGGCGACCACGGCGCAGGGCTTCAGAGCTTTTCTTGCGCCGGTTCGCGCCCATGGCAATGTCGAGCAGGTGTTCACGTGCAGACGCGTCGCTTGCCATTTCCACATCGATTTCGAACGCGCCAGATGCGCAGAGAACGTCAAGAACAGCGGCCATACCGGCCTCCCGAACTCTAAACGCCGCTCAAAACGGCCTTGAAACTTGTTGGTGGATTCCCAGCGCCCCTTTTGGGGACGCTGGCCAATCAGAACTGCTTAGATGCAGTAGGACTTCAGCGGCTCAAAGCCGTTGAATGCAACAGACGCATAAGTCGTGGTGTAAGCGCCTGTGCCTTCGATCAGAACTTCGTCACCAATGGTGAGCGAAAGCGGCAACGGGTACATGTCTTTTTCGTACATGACGTCAGCCGAATCGCAGGTTGGGCCAGCCAGAACGCAGAGTGCCTTGTCGTCTTCGTCACGCTCAGTGCGGATCGGATAGCGAATGGCTTCGTCCATTGTTTCAGCCAGGCCACCGAACTTGCCGATGTCGAGGAAGACCCAGCGATGTGCGTCGTTGTCGGACTTCTTGGAGATCAGAACGACTTCAGACTTGATGACACCTGCATTGCCAACCATGCCACGGCCCGGCTCGATGATGGTTTCCGGGATCTGGTTGCCGAAGTGCTTGGAAAGCGCACCGAAGATTGCCTGGCCATAGGCTTCAGCAGTCGGGATGTCCTTCAGGTACTTCGTCGGGAAGCCGCCGCCCATGTTGACCATCTTGAGTTCGATGCCCTGCTTGGCAAGCGATACGAACACGCGCTTTGCGTCAGCGAGCGCTGCGTCCCAGGCGTCGAGCTTGGTCATCTGCGAACCAACGTGGAAGGACACGCCGTAGGAGGTGAGGCCGAGCTGGTGAGCGTAAACGAGAACGTCGACAGCCATCTGCGGCACGCAACCGAACTTGCGGGAAAGCGGCCATTCAGCGCCTTCACCGTCTGTCAGCACGCGGCAGAATACGCGAGCGCCAGGAGCTGCACGGGAGATTTTTTCAACTTCCTCGTGGCAGTCAACGGCGAAGAGGTTAACACCGAGCGCATGAGCGCGTGCTACGTCGCGCTCTTTTTTGATTGTGTTGCCAAAGGAAATGCGGCTCGGTGTTGCGCCGGCATCAAGCGCCATTTCGATTTCAGCAACGGATGCGCAATCGAAGTTGGAGCCGAGGCCAGCGAGCAGGCGCAGGACTTCCGGCGCCGGGTTGGCTTTCACAGCGTAATAGATGTTGGAGTTCGGCAGAGCACGCTCGAAAGCATGATAATTGTTTTCAACCACTTCCAGGTCAACAACAAGGCAAGGGCCTTCTGGTTTGCGGGTGTTGAAGAAGTCGAGGATACGCTGAGTCGTCATGGCAGGGCTCCCTTTAGAGTCCAAGGTTCACAAATACCCACCGAACCGTGGCAGCGGTTCGATTTGGTTTAAATGCTCCGGCAAAAAGCCGAAGGACAAAGGGTGTCCGAATTTGCTTCGTGAACCAGCCGGTGGAAAACCGGAACCGTTTCGCGCATCAAACACGTCATGCTCGAACAAACGCCCAAGTTAGGGAGCGATCATTCGCTTTGTCTGCCTTGGATTGGATAGGGAAAACCCGACCGCACTTCCGGCAATGAAGATGTGTGCCTCATCTCGTAACCCCGGCTGTTGGAAAGCCGGCAGACACTAGAAAGGCCCGCACCGTCGTTGCTTCAAGATGTCCTCATTTTTCCGGTTGGCCGGAAAACTGACTGGAGGGGTTAGTTCCAGGTACCTTACCGAGTTCCTCACCTTAGGACCATATTGTCCAGTTCGAGGGTTCGGCGGACACCCACAGGCACGTGCGACTTGGGGCTGAGGGGGCAGATAGTCGCATCGCTCAAAAAAATCAAGAATTTTTTGACCCCGCCTGCGATTTTTTTGAATATTGATAAGCCGAGCCATCGTTCATATATTTTGAACAAACCGGAGAGATTGATTATGGACACGCTAACCCGCATCCGCGCCTTTATCGATGTTGTGGATGCAGAGGGCTATTCAGCCGCAGCGCGCAAGCAGGGGCGCTCCAAAGCGCTGCTTTCCAAATATGTGCGCGAGCTGGAAGATGATCTGGGTGCGCTTCTCTTGAACCGCACCACCCGCCAGTTTTCGCTGACCGATGCTGGTCGCACCTATTATGCGTCTGCTTCCGCAATCCTGAAGGAAATTGATGATCTCGCCGATCTTGTGCGGGAATCAAACTCTGACCTCAAGGGTCGCGTCAAAATCGCCGTGCCGCGCACATTTGTGGATGCCGATATTGGTCAGTCGCTTGTCGATTTGGCCCATAAAAATCCGGATGTATATCTGGAGGTGAATGCCGAAGATTGTTTTGTGGACCTTGTGGAGGAGGGCTATGACATGGCCATCCGCATCACCCGGTTGGAAGATTCTGGCATGATTGCCAAAAAACTGGCGGATTTTGGCGTGGTCATTTGCGCCTCGCCCGATTTTCTTAAAGAACATGGACCGATCAACCATCCCGATGATTTGGCCGCTGTGCCGTGCCTGGTTGATACGAATGGCCGCAACAAGGGCAACTGGCCTTTTGTGGATGCGGATGGAAACCGGTTTACCGTAGCCGTCAAAGGGCCGTTGGAGGTCAATAGCCCGCATTCAACGCTGCGCGGCGCGCTAAGCGGCCTTGGTGCGGCCCTGCTGCCGGATTTTGTAGCCAAGCGGCATATCGAGGCCGGTGATCTGGTGCCGATACTGTCGGATTATATGCAGCGCAGTGCTGGCATTTACGCTATGTATCCGCACCGCCGCTATCTGCCCGCCAAAGTGCGCGCGCTGGTGGACTTCTTGACGGAATGGTTCAAGAACGCTGGCTGATAGTTCGATCTGTATCGAAGCAATTTTGTGAATCTTGGTGATACCCCTTTTTCAACGCGCCGATTTCGGCCAAATTGAAATGAAGAGGGTTTGAAAATGATTGCCGAATATCTGCCGAAATTGCTGCTGGCTTGGTCTATCCAGTTAATGGGGGTGTTTTCGCCCGGTCCGAGCGTCATGTTGATTCTGGGCGTTGCCACCAGCAGCGGGCGGACGCCTGCGTTAATGACCGCGTTTGGCATTGCTTGCGGTTCGATTATCCTTTCAAGCGCAACAGCACTGGGGATCGCCGTTCTCTTCGCCGACATTGCCATCTTCATGATGGCTGTCCGGATTTTGGGGGCATTCTATCTCTTCTGGTTAGCCTGGAAGGCTTTCGGCAAAGCTATCAAAAACCCGCCATTGAAAGTGGAGAACAGGCCAGCGGCAAGCCTGGGTAAAACTGGATTGAGCGGATTTCTGCTGCAAATTTCCAATCCCAAGGCCATTATGTTTTGGCTCGCCATTGCAGGCGTGGGCGGAATTGGCGATGCGCCATGGCCCATTATCGGGCTCTTCGTAGTCGTTGCCTTTATCAACTCGTTTGTTGGGCATGGCGGGTATGCGTTGCTTTTGTCATCGCCGCCAATCCGCAGCCTTCTGGTGCGGTTCCGTTCGTGGGTGGAAGGTTTTCTGGGATGTTTCTTCATCTTCGCAGGTTTCAAGCTGCTGGCGTCACGGTGACGCAGCTTGCCACATTGACCCCAATTCGGTCTCAATTGTATGAAACCGAAAGGGGGTCAATTACGGGAAGCTGGATTTTGAAATCAAAACACATCAGTTTGGTTGTAGCCCTTGCTCTCGCCCCGGTCACAGCTCTGGCGCATCCGCATATTTTTGCCGAGGCGCATCTCGACATTGTTGCTGGCGATGGTGAGGTGGCCGAGCTGCAGAATGTATGGCGGTTTGATGAGGTTTTTTCGTCCTCCGTCTTGCTGGACTTCGACAAGAATACCAACAATCTTCTCGACCATGATGAGTTGGCAGAAGTTGGCAAGGTTGTTCTCGATTCCATGGAAGAGTTCGACTATTTCATCAACATTACGTACAATGGCAAACGCATTGGCGTTGAACGCCCGCAACAGATCATTGCGGATTATAAAGATGGGCAGCTACTTCTCATCTTTGCGGCCAAGCCCAAGCAGTCCATTCCCCTGGATGGCAAACTGACATTCGGCGTCTACGATCCCACACTTTACACCGCCATGGACTTCCCCACCGACGAGGACATGACGTTGCAGGGGGACGGATTCCGCCAATGCACACATAAGGTGGTCCGCCCGGATCCCGACAAGGTGATTGAACAGAATCAGGATATGCTGACAGATGCATTCTGGAGCGATCCAACAGGTATGAACATGACAAAGCTTTTTGCAACCAGGATTGAGATTAAATGCGGAGCTTGAGTCTGGGTCTGGGCATATCGCTTGCTGTTCTGTTCTTCATAGCATTTGCCGCGGACCACGCCCTGGCAGCATCCCCCTTGGGTATTGGTTCAGCCGAACCTTCTTTCGATACGGGTGGATTTGGCGGTCGTTTTCTCGCATGGGTCAATGCTGAGCAACAAAGCTTCTATCGCGCGTTGACCGATGCTTTGAAGGCGATGCGGCAGGATCCCTGGAAGTTATGGACTCTGGTCAGCCTTTCCTTTGCTTATGGTGTCTTCCATGCTGCTGGCCCCGGGCATGGGAAAGCAGTTATTTCTTCTTATATGATTGCAAATGAGGTGCAGCTTCGCCGCGGCATTGTGATCTCACTCATTTCTGCGATGGCCCAGGGCGTCACTGCTATCCTTCTTGTTGGCACGGCATTTTTGGTTTTGCGGGGAACGTCCATTTCGCTCACCAGTGCGACCGTTGCAATGGAAATGGCGAGTTATGCGCTGATAACGGCCTTTGGGCTGTGGCTGCTTTACCGAAAGCTCTCAGCGATGTTTGCAGCCAGACATATACATGTGCACACGCACACGCACGCGCATGCCGGGCACGACCATGATCACAGCCATGCGCATCATGACCACCATCACCATGGACCGGGGGAAGTATGTGAAACCTGCGGTCATGCACACATGCCGGCGCCTGAAACGCTGGGCGCCAAGGATTTCTCAATCCGTGAAGCCTTTTCAGCCGTCTTTGCTGTCGGGTTGCGGCCGTGTTCTGGCGCGCTGATAGTGCTCACGTTTTCACTTTTGAATGGTCTTTACCTGGGTGGCATTCTGTCTGTTCTGGCAATGTCTATTGGTACAGCGATCACGGTGTCAGTACTGGCAATTATGGCGGTGACGGCCAAGGGCGCGGCAGTCAAGTTTGCCGGCGAAGGCTCACTTGGAGTGGCAGTCGGTAATACAATCGAGATTCTTGGCGCAGTGCTTGTCACACTGCTGGGCGCATTACTGCTGATGGCAGCTTTGCAGTAAAACGATCATCCGAGTACAAAGCGGTGCATGAAATAAAGCGCCGCTTTGATCATGCCGAAGATAACGCCACCGGCGACAACCATCGAGATCACGAAGGCCACAAGGCCTCCAAGAATCCAAACACCATCACGCCCGATAATTCCGAATGCCATAATGGAAATGGCAATGGCTGGTAGCATGTTGCCGAGCGGCACGGGCAACAAAAGCACGATGGCAAGGACAAGACAGAGAAAACCAACAAAATACTCAAATGGCGGTTCGCTCAGGAAAAGCAGGCGCATGCGTAGCAAGCGCTCCGCCCATGCAAGCCAAGGGTTGCCCTTCTCAATAATGGAGACAAAGTCGCTGTGTTTGATGGACCGGTTTGTGATGAAACCGGGAAGCCATGGCTTCATTCCGAATGCGAGCTGGGCAGCCAGAAAGACCAACGGGGCACCGAGGATAGCGGATGTGCCGGGCGGTGTCGGTATGCAATTCGGAAACGCAAATACCAGCATGAGTGCACCAATTGCGCGGTCACCAAGTGCATCAAGAAGATCGCGGATGTAGACGCGCTCTTCTCTGCTGTTCTCGGCAATATTGCGCAAAATGCGCGATGTGCGAACGCGCCTTTGCATCTTGAGTGCACGTGCTTGCCGCCGCCGTTCTGCTCTTCGGCTCATGAGTTTCTTGTTTTCTTCATTTGTTACGTTCAACACTGGCAATGACTTCAATGTGGGGTGACCATAAAAACTGATCAACAGGTGTTATTTCTCTTATGCCGTATCCGGCCTGAACAAGAAGTAAAAGATCGCGCGCCAAGGTGACAGGATTACAACTAACCGCGGCAATTTTGGGGACATTTGAGCGAGCAAGCTCTTTTACCTGGTTTTCAGCACCTGCGCGCGGTGGGTCAAAAACCACCGCATCGTATTTTTTCAGTTCCTGAGCCATCAATGGACGACGGAAGAGGTCGCGCCGCTCCATTGTCACTGGCTTGAAACCTTGCACGCCGCGCAATCCGTTTTGAAGGGCCGCAAGCGGCTTTTCTTCCATCTCCACCGCATGCACCTTCGCGTGAGCCGCCAGCCGCAACGCAAAAGTTCCAGAACCGCAGAAAAGGTCCGCAACATTCTTGGCCTTGCCGACGATACCGGACACAATTTCTGCCATTGTTTCTTCTGCTGAGAGCGTGGCCTGTACAAAAGCACCTGGTGGTGGGGAAACATCAGCTGCGCCGAATTTCAGGACGGGCTTCACGGCCTCTACCAAAATCTCACCGTTGACGCTGAGGCGGGCGATGCCTTTCGTCAGCAACACAGATTCAACTGCTTTATGCCGTGTCTTTTCAGTCAGCTTTTTCAGGCCGTCGATGGCGATGTCGAGGCCTGTCAGGGTTTCCAGAACCTGCATGCGAAAAGGGGTGGCGTCTGGGGCGAGCGCCATGCCGATGCGACGCAGGTCTTCCAGACGTCCTGTAATGGAGGGGGCGAGCACGGGACATTCCGTGATTGATACAATATGGTGGCTGGATGCCTGGTTAAATCCCAGGAGGAGGCCTTTTTCGGTTTTGCGGGCTGCGAATACAGCACGGCGGCGCTTGCCAGGTGCGCACGTCACCAGAGGGCCGACGTCGGCCTCAATGCCTTTGGTGCGCAACGCACTGACCACGAGGTCACGCTTGAATGCCTGATACGTCTCTGCGTTGATGTGCTGCAGTGAGCAGCCGCCACAAGCGCCATTCTCAGCGTCTGGCCCAAAATGCCTGCATGCAGGCTCTGCGCGGTTGCTGGACGATTTGACCACCGACATGATCGTTCCGCGGTTTTTCTCCCGCGCAATCTTCAGTGTGTCGCCTGGGCAGGCAAAGGGCACAAACACTGGCCCATCCGCGGTTTTGGCAATGCCATCTCCGCCTGCTCCCAGCGTCTCGATTTCGACCGTTTCTGCGCTCATTCTTTTCTACCTGCCAAAAGAAATTCTTCATTGCCATCACCGCCGGAAATAGGCGAGGGCACAACCCCGAGGCTTTTCCAACCGTCAAGCCCGTTAAGCCACGTTTCCAGATCGGACGCGATTTTTTGACCGAGAGCTTTGTCCTTCAATATGCCGCCCTTACCAATGGCATCTCGCCCTGCCTCAAATTGCGGTTTAACCAATAGCACGCAAAACGCGCCGGGTGCAGCCAGCGAAAGCGCCGGTGGCAAAGCGAGTTTCAGCGATATGAAGGAAACATCGGAAACGACGCAGCCAATCGAACGCCCGTCAAGGTGCTCAGCGCTCAGGTCACGTGCGTTGAGGCTTTCGAGATTGGTCACCCTGTCGTCTGATGCAAGTGCAGTCTCCATCTGGCCCTGCCCAACATCTACAGCGACCACATGCTCGGCGCCATTTTCCAGCAAAACCTGGGTGAAGCCGCCGGTCGATGCGCCGATATCAAGGCAACAAATTCCGCGTGGCGAAAGCGTGAAGTGCTCCAATCCCGCGCGCAACTTCAAGGCTGCACGGGAAACGTAGCCGCTCGCCGGATCGTCAACCTTTATGTCGGCATTTTTGTCAGTTGTAGAGCCAGCCTTGGTTACCGTTTTGCCATCGACTTGAACCGTGCCACGTCCGATCGCATCGCGTGCCCGCGAGCGAGACGGGAAGAAGCCCTTTGAGACAAGCAGTTGATCGAGCCGTTGGCTGGTTTGGGAGGTCATATTCCTCTCATGGCCTTTTGGTGTGCTCGGCGCAAGGTAGAAAATAGGGAAAATGAGTGCCGAAAGCGGTTTGGCGATGGTTTATAATTCGTTAATTTGCAGGCGTGAGTTCTACCAATATACAATCGAAGGTTATGTGGGTAATCTGGGAACAACTTTGCTGGAAAAGTGGCTCTTGAGGCTTTTGGCCTGGCAAGGTGTTTTCCTCCCCCTAGCTTCGGTGTCCCCACGCCGAAGTATTGGTCAAGCGATGGCCAACAACTACCACCCGGCAAGTCTGCCGGGTGTTTTTTGAAAATTCGGCAAAGTGGGAAATCGAAATCACGCATTTTGACAAAGGTCAAAATTTTTACTGCCGTGGTTGATGGTTGACATTATATTGTCGCTAATCTGTTCAATTTACGGCAATCAGTCCCCCGTATTCATATATCCTTAAGTTTACCCGTAGCATTCTGCCCCGAAAATTGAACACAGCCGTTTGCCGCCAAAAAATTGGCAGCGAACGAAAATGGACGGAAAAGAGCATGCTCTCCAGACTTCGCAACTTGCCGATGACCCTGCAAATTCTGTTTGGTGTTTTCCTGGTTTTGGCGGCCGGTGAAGCCTACAAGGTAACAACCACCATTGCGCAGGATTGGAAACAGATTGCCGTTGATGGAGAGCTTCGCGGCAACGCCGCGCTTGATATGCTCGAGGCGTTGCATGTGCAGGCTATGGTCAACCGCGGGCAACTGGAAGAAGGCGATCCAGCCGTGGAAACACTGAACGGCACAATGGCACTCTTTTCCCAGCAGAATGAGAACACGGATATTTGGGTTGTTATGGCACCCAAGATCATCGCCTTTCAGGAAGAATATGACCAGCCGATCCTGCCACCCAAAGATGCCCTTGATGAGCGGACGATTGGGAAGGGTGAACACATTTCTGAAGTTAACGGTAACCACTTGAGGCTCACACGCCCGGTTGTTTTGGGGCAGGGCACGGCCGCCGACGAGCGCTGTGAAGGTTGCCATGTGGGCATGATGGAGATGGAGAATGGCGAGGTTATGGGCGCCTATAGCGCCTCTGTTGATCTCTCGTCGGAGATTGCCGCATGGCAAAGCCGCCTTTGGAACCGTGTTCTGACCGGTGCAATCATGCTGGTACTTACGCTTGCCTTTGTGATGCTGATGCTGCGCCTGACAGCGCTGAAACCGCTCAAGCACCTGGCCGAAGTGACGAACACACTTGCCAATGGTAGCGTTGATGTTGCGACAGGCATGGAAAATCGCCGTGATGAGATCGGCTCACTGGCCCGCGCATTGGAAGTTTTCCGCAAGGCTGTTATCAACAACAAACGCCTTGAGGCTGAATCTGAAGAGCATCGTCGCCAGGCAGAGGCCCATCGTCTGGCCGCACAGGAAAA
>JBNKQT010000065.1:0-11816 GCA_050297115.1 Ensifer sp.
GAATAAACTTCACGCGTTCAACCCGAATGCCGGAGAAGCGCGCAGCCATGGGATTGTTGCCGATGGCAAAAACTTGGCGGCCAAAATTCGTGCGGTGCAGAAGGAAATAATAGACCAGCGCACAGGCGAGAAAGAGGACGAACTCAAACGAGACCACCCACCAGACATAGCCCTGCCCGAAGAAGGCGAAGCTCGCGGGGTAGCCTTTGAACGCCTGATCGCCCAGCACGATAAACGAAATGCCGCGGAAGAAGCTCATCGTGCCGATGGTGACAACGATGGACGGCAGGCCAAGTCCCGTGACCAGAAATCCATTGAACATGCCGCAGGCAATGCCGGTGCCAATGCCGATCAAAACCAGACCGGGTGTGTCGACGCCAAATTGCAGTGCAAGCCCCATCATGGTGGAAGAAAGCGCGATGATGGAGGCGACCGAAAGGTCGATTTCGCCGGAAATGATCAAGAGCGCCATGGCGAGCGCAATCAGCGCCTTTTCAGTGAAATTGAATGTCGCATCCGACAGCGACCACGGCGACAGGAAGTATGGGGATGCAAACGAGTTGACGATGAACAGGATGACGGCGACCGCCAGCAGCAACATGGGCCATGAGAAGACAGCCTCGCGCCACGGCTTTTCCAGCCGGTCGGGAATGAAACGGGTTTCTTGCGTTGCGTCGGCCATTTACGCGCCCTCCGCTTCTTTGAGGATCAAGCGCGGACCCTGTTTGCCGCTGCGGCTGTTCAACACGACCGCCAGAATGATGGCCGCACCGGAAATTGCCATCTGCCAGAAAGGCGAGATGTTGATGACCGGAAGCGCGACATTGATGACGCCAAGGAAGAGTGCGCCCAGAATGGCACCGGCGACCGTGCCGACACCGCCAGAAATGGAGATACCACCAATCACGCAGGCCGCAACGATGGTCAGCTCATAGCCTTTGGCCACTTCCACCGAGCCGATGACATAACGCGACACCCAGAGGTAACCGGCAAAGCCGGAGAGCATGCCGGAAATGCAAAAGGCGATGAAGGTGGTTTTGCCCACATCAATGCCCGCATAGACTGCAGCTGTCGGGTTCACGCCAATGGCGTAGAAGGAGCGGCCAAGCGATGTGCGCGTCATCAGAAGGTAGAAGGCGGCGATGACAACCACGGCATACCAGACGAGCAGCGGCAGGCCGAGGAATTCGATACGCGTCAAGGCCACGAAACTCGGCGTGAACGCATCCGCATTCACCCACTGGCCTCCGGCAATGAGAAAGATGAGACCACGATAGATGGTCAAAGTACCGAGCGTGACCACAATCGCCGGAATGCCCAGCCGCCAGACGAAGACACCATTGAACATGCCGAGCAGCAGACCGCAAAGGACTGCAATCGCCATCAGCGCGGGCACCGGAACACCCGGATAATATTGGTTGATCAGCGCCACGATCATGCCCGACAGAGCAAGGTTGGAGGCCATGGAAAGATCGATGGAGCGCGACAGGATCACCACCATCTGACCAAGCGCCAAAATCATGAGGATCGATGAATCCTCAAAAATGTCGGCAAATTTCGCTGGTGTCGCGAAACCCGGCGCGCGCAGATTGGTTGCGAAAATCATAGCGGCGATAACAACGCCGAGCCAGAATTCGCGTGCTCGAAAGAGGGCCATTACGCCGCCTCCTCAATGCCAGCTGCGGCGCGCACCAGCGCTTCAGCTTTCAGGTCTTTGTTATTTTCAAACTCGGTGACGATACGGCCTTCGCGCATCACGATGATGCGGTCGCTCATGCCCATGATCTCGGGCAGCTCGGACGACACCATAATCACGGCAAGCCCTTGGCTTGCCAGCTCGCTCATGAATTCGTGGACGGCAGCCTTGGAGCCAATGTCGATACCCTTGGTGGGTTCATCCAGAATGATCACGCGCGGCTTCGTCGCCAGCCACTTGGCAATCACCACCTTCTGCTGGTTGCCACCAGACAGGTTGCCAACATCCTGATCGAGCGATGCGGCACGCAGGTCCAGCCGCTCGGAATATTCGCGCGCCAGCTTGAACTCTTCGGCCAGCCGCAGAAAACCGTTTTTCGAAGTGCTGTCGAGCGATGGCAGCGTGATATTCTGGAAAATTGGCAGGCCGATCACAGCACCCTGTTTGCCTCGATCTTCCGGCACGTAAACGATGCCCTTCTCGACAGCTTCGGCGGGCGAGCGGATGACGGCGATTTCGCCGCCAATCTTCACCGCGCCCTTGGATGGCTTGGTGATGCCGAAGAGCGATTGCATGAATTCGCTGCGCCCGGCCCCCACAAGGCCGTAAAAGCCGAGAATTTCACCTTCGCGCAGTTTGAAGCCGATATCGGCGAATTCGGTTGGGTGGCTGTAGCCTGAAACGGTCAGCACTTCCGGCCCTGGTTCAACTGACGTTTTCGGGAAAACCTGATCGACCGCGCGGCCCACCATCATCTTCACGATTTCATCCTGCGACGTGTCGGCAAGCAATCCCTTGCCCACCATTTCGCCATCGCGGAAGACGGTGTAGCGGTCGGCAATGCGATAAATCTCGTCGAATTTGTGCGAGATGAAGAGGATCGCCTTGCCCTGGCTTTTCAAAAGCTCGACCAGCTCAAACAGGTCTTCGATTTCCTTATGCGACAAGGCCGCGGTCGGCTCATCCATAATGACGATTTCAGCGTTGATAGAGAGAGCGCGGGCCACAGCAACGAGGTGCTTGTTGGCAATGCTCAAATCCTTCAGCCGGGTTTCGGGCGCAATGTGAGCAGCACCTATATCTTTCAAAAGCGTGCGGGATTTTTCCTGCATCTGGCGCCACTCAATCATCCCGAAACGGGATTTTGGCGCGTGACCGAGGAATATATTCTCAGCTACGGACAATTCGTCAAAAAGAACCGTCTCCTGGTGAATGGCGGTGATGCCAGCCTGAAAGGCGGCGTGCGGTGAAGAAAGCTCAAACCGCTCACCCTGCACGCGAATTTCACCTTCGTCCGGCTGATAAATGCCGGTCATGGTTTTAACGAGCGTGGATTTACCCGCACCATTTTCGCCAATCAACGCGGTCACTTCGCCGGCGTAAAGTTCAAGACCCACCTTGTTCAGCGCCCGCACGCCGGGGAAGGATTTTGAAATCCCCGACAGTGTCATTTTTGGCTGTTGATTGATGTGATTGCTCATGCCGGTCCAGCCGCGTGGCGCGGTTCTATCATACACTATGTTTTGGAAAGTTCGCGATCACCGGCGGAGCGAAAATGCCCCGCCGGATCAGGCTCGAGAGATCAATAGATCTTGGAGAACTCTTCGATATTGGACTTGTCGAACTGGAACGGAGCGGCCATGGCTGCAGAGTTCGTGTCGTCAAGCGTGATTTCACCAACCTTGCCGATGGAGAAGGTTTCGCCAGCCTTGGCTTCCTTGCCACCAATCAACTGGTGGGACAGGTAAACGGCGGAATAGCCGAGGTCGATCGGGTTCCACAAAGCAACAGCCTGCGAAGAACCATTGTCGATGAACTGCTTGAATTCAGATGGCAGCGCCAGACCAGTGACGTTGACCTTGCCGATCAGACCCTCGTCCGTCACGACCTGTGCGGCAGCCACAACACCAACGGTGGTCGGCGCGATGATGGCCTTCAGATCAGGGTAGCTGGAGATCAGACCCTTGGCTTCGTTGGTGGATTTCACCGAGTCATCATCGCCGTAAACCACCGACACCAGATTGATGTTCGGGAATTCTGACGGCATGATTTTCTTGGCGGCATCAATCCAGGCATTCTGGTTGGTTGCTGTGGAAGACGCGGACAGGATCGCCACATCGCCACCTTCCGGCAGATAGTCAGCGGCCAGCTTGATGATTGTCTTGCCGATAAGGTCTGTGTCGGAAGGGTTCAGGTGAATCTGACGACCTTCGGCAGCCACGCCGGAATCCCAGGAAATAACCTTGATGCCGCGATCCATGGCCTTTTTCAGCGCCGGAACGAGTGCATCCGGGTCGTTGGCGGAGATCGCGATCGCATCCACCTGCTGAGCGATCAGCGAGTTGACGATTTCGATCTGGCCTTCAGCAGTTGCCGATGTTGGGCCGGTGTAGATGACTTCCACGTCGCCCAGTTCCTTGGCTGCATTTTCTGCGCCCTTTGCGGCTGCATCAAAAAAGCCGTTGCCGAGTGATTTCACAACAAGTGCGATGCGCTCAGCGGCCATGGATGGTGTTGACAGCATGGTTGCTGCAAGCGCCGTCGTAACAGCCAGTGTTTTCCAGAGTTTCATGTTTCGGTTCCTCCCTTGGTACCTCCCTCGCCTAGCTCTCAGGCCACGGACGAGGCTTGCTCCTTGCCTGATTTATCCGCAACGATGAGATCGACGCCAGCGTCTTCCAGCATCTGGCGATCCTCGTCACGAATTCCGTTATCGGTGATCACACGGGTCACCCGCTCCAGTCGGCAAAGAATGAGACTGGATCGTTTTGTGAACTTTGATGAATCGGCCAATACGATGAGTTCATCGGCCTGATCGATCAGCTTTTGCTCGGCCTGAATGAGAAGCGGATCGGCTTCCATAAGACCAAGATGACTTACGCCTTGCGCACCCATGAACATGCGTTTGGCATAGAAATTCCGCGTCACGTCATTTTCAAACGGGCTCAAAACCACATTCTGCTCGCGGTAGATGACGCCGCCCGACAGCATGATCGTGTTCTTCGAATGCTTCAGCAGGTGCTCAGCAATCGGGAATGAATTGGTGAAAATTTGCATGCGGCGATTGGCCAGCGGATGCACCATCTGAAAGGTCGTCGTGCCGCCATTGATGATGATCGGATCGCCATCCTCGCAAAGCTCCACGGCTTTATGCGCAATGGCGCGCTTTTGCTGGATGTTGATCGATTCATTGACAGAGAAGGGCCGCCCGGCAAGGCCCGGGAACTGCGGCGGGCTGATGGCCTCGGCCCCGCCGCGCACACGGCGCAGGCGTTTTTGCACGTGAAGGGTCGCAATATCCCGACGAATGGTGGCTTCCGACGACTCGGTCAGCTCAACCATTTCGGCAACGGTGACGACAGGTTTTTCCTGCACCGCAGACAGAATAACGCGATGACGCTCTTTTTCGTGCATGAGTTCCTCCTGAGCCAAACATTTTCACCGAAATGTCACATTGTCAATCACAAACAATCATTTTTGATCATGGTGCAGTGCAATATGATTGTTTTTGATTGAAGATGATTGACTTGGTGAGCGATGTAGCGCATTGATTGCGGCAAAAGACACCCTAGGGAGGACTACCATGTCTCAGGACAACGCCGGTTCGCGGCTCGCGAATCTATGGGATCAAAACCGCGCTTCAGGCATGAGTGGGCCCGAGCTTTTGCTTTATCGTTCCAACCTCCTCGGCTCCGACAAGCGCGTCACCAACTATGGCGGCGGCAACACCTCGGCCAAGGTGATGGAAAAAGACCCGCTGACGGGCGAAATGGTGGAAGTGCTGTGGGTTAAGGGCTCCGGCGGCGATGTCGGCACCATCAAGATGGATGGTTTTGCCACGCTTTACATGGAAAAGCTGAACGCGCTGAAGAGCCTTTATCGTGGCGTTGAATTTGAAGATGAAATGGTGGGCTACCTGCCCCATTGCACCTTTAACCTGAATTCCCGCGCCGCCTCCATCGACACGCCGCTGCATGCCTATGTGCCGAAAAAACATGTCGACCACATGCACCCTGATGCGATCATCGCGATTGCAGCATCGGAGAATTCCAAAGAGCTAACGAACAAGATTTTTGGTGATGACATCGGCTGGTTGCCATGGAAAAGGCCCGGTTACGAACTGGGTCTTTGGCTTGAAAAATTCTGCCTGGAAAACCCCAATGCCAAGGGCGTTGTGCTGGAAAGCCATGGCCTGTTCACCTGGGACGATGATGCTGAGGCGTGCTATAAGCTCACCATCGACATCATCAACAAGGCGATTGCCTGGTTTGAAGCGGAAACTGCAGGCAAGCCAGCATTTGGCGGCGCAAAACACCCGACACTGGAAAAGGTCGAGCGCGAAAAAGTCGCTGCTGCCCTGATGCCCGCGATCCGCGGCATGATCTCCAAAGACGTGCACATGGTCGGCCATTTTGATGATTCCGACGCTGTGCTCGAATTCGTCGGCTCCAATAATATGGAAGCGCTGGCGGCTCTCGGCACATCCTGCCCGGACCACTTCCTGCGCACGAAAATCCGCCCGCTGGTTGTCGCATTTGACCCCGCGAACCCGGATATTGATGCAACGCTTGCAAGTCTTACACCATCTGTCGCGCAGTATCGTGAAGACTACAAAGCTTATTACGACCGCTGCAAACACGATAACAGCCCGGCAATCCGCGACCCGAATGCGGTTGTTTATCTCGTGCCCGGCGTTGGCATGCTGACCTTTGCCAAGGACAAGGCAACCGCGCGTATTTCCGGCGAATTCTACACCAATGCGATCAACGTGATGCGCGGCTCGTCGGCTGTTTCCACCTATTGCGGCCTGCCCGAGCAGGAAGCTTTCGACATCGAATACTGGCTGCTTGAAGAAGCCAAGCTGCAGCGTATGCCGAAGCCGAAGAGCCTTGCTGGCCGCGTGGCGATCGTCACCGGTGGCGCTGGCGGCATTGGTTCGGCAACGGCTGAGCGTTTTCTCTCAGAAGGTGCCTGCGTAGTGCTGGCTGATATTGACGAAGACGCACTTGGCCGCACCGTTGAGCAGCTTGCTGGCACCTATTCAAAAGACGTTGTTCGCGGCGTGAAGATGAACGTGACGGATGAGGCGGAAATCGCACAATCCTACGCCAAAATGGCGGTGGAATTCGGTGGCGTTGATATTGTCGTTTCCAATGCTGGCATTGCCTCGTCTGCACCAATTGAAGAAACCTCGCTGGATCTCTGGAACAAAAACATGTCGATCCTTTCGACCGGTTATTTCCTCGTTGCCCGCGAAGCTTTCAAGATGATGCGCGTGCAGGACATTGGCGGCTCGATGATCTTCATCGCTTCGAAAAACGGCCTTGCCGCTTCGCCGAATGCATCGGCCTATTGCACAGCAAAGGCATCTGAAATTCACCTTGCCCGTTGCCTTGCTCTGGAAGGTGCAGAAGCTGGTATTCGCGTGAATGTGGTGAACCCGGATGCGGTGCTGCGCGGTTCCAAAATCTGGTCTGGCGAATGGCTTGATCAGCGCGCGTCGACCTACAAGACCGACAAGGAAGGTCTTGAGGAAATGTACCGCCAGCGTTCCATGCTGAAGCGTTCGGTCTTCCCGGAAGATATTGCGGAGGCCACCTATTTCTTCGCGTCCGAAGCGTCTGCCAAGTCCACCGGCAATATCATCAATGTAGATGCCGGTAACGTGCAGGCGTTTACGCGCTAAGTTTAAAGCATTTCCAGGAAAAGTGGACACCGGTTTTCCGTTCGGAAATGCGCAAGATAAATGAGCTGGAGCGCCAAGCGCTTCAGTCTCAGGGAGGAGAAACCATGATCAATAAAGACGTGATCGAAAGCGCCAATGAGAAGGCGCGGGGCCCGCTTGAGGCCGATTATGCAGCCCTTGGCGAGCACCTCGCCCGCCGCAACATCGACATCAACGCGATTAAGGACAAAGTCGCAGCCTATGGCGTGGCCGTCCCCTCTTGGGGTGTGGGCACCGGCGGCACCCGCTTTGCCCGCTTTCCGGGCGCTGGCGAACCGCGCAACATCTTCGACAAGATGGACGATTGCGGCGTGATCCATCAGCTGACGGGTGCGACACCCTCCGTCTCGCTCCACATTCCGTGGGACAAGGCGAACCCGGCGGACCTGAAGGCGAAGGCGGAAGAAACTGGCCTCACCTATGATGCGATGAACTCAAACACGTTTCAGGATCAGCCGGATCAGGTAAAATCCTACAAGTTCGGTTCGCTCAGCCACGCTGATGCGGCCACGCGCCAACAGGCGGTTGAGCACAACATTGAGTGCATCGAAATCGGCAAGGCCATCGGCTCAAACGCTTTGACCGTTTGGATTGGCGACGGTTCCAACTTCCCCGGCCAGACCAATTTCACACGCCAGTTCGAACGCTATCTTGATGCCATGCGCACCGTCTACAAGGCCCTTCCAGATGACTGGCGCATCTTCACCGAGCACAAGATGTATGAGCCCGCCTTCTATTCCACGGTCGTGCAGGATTGGGGCACCAACTACATGATTGCGCGGGAACTTGGCGAGAAGGCCTTTTGCCTTGTTGACCTCGGCCACCATGCACCGAACGTGAATATTGAAATGATCGTTGCCCGCCTCATTCAGTTTGGCAAACTCGGTGGCTTCCATTTCAATGATTCTAAATATGGCGATGATGACCTCGACACGGCTTCTATCGACCCATACCGCCTGTTTCTGGTATTCAACGAGTTGGTGGATGCCGAACAACGCAACGCACCCGGTTTCAACCCGGCACATATGCTCGATCAGTCGCATAATGTGACTGACCCGATTGAAAGCCTCATGTCATCGGCGATGGAAGTGCAACGCGCCTATGCGTCCGCTCTTCTGGTGGATCGCAAGGCGCTGGAAGGTTATCAGGAAGAGAATGATGCGCTGATGGCAACAACGACGCTGAAGACCGCCTTCCGCACCGATGTCGAACCCATTCTTGCCATGGCCCGGCTTGAGAAAGGTTCTGCGATCAATCCTCTAGCTGCCTATCGGATATCCGGCTATCGCCAAGACGTCGCGGGCACGCGCCCCGCCGTTTCCGGAGCTGGTGGTGGTATCGTCTGATACCGGAACGGGCTTCACTTCAAGGAAACGTCACCCAATCAAATGGGTTTTGGTCCCAGGGCCAAGACCCGATTTACATGCTTGGCCTGTTCAACAATCAAAACTTCCTGCCCTTCGCAAATCCGATGCCGTTAGCCTTCAGAGCGCGGTGCATCCCAGAAGCCTTCCAATTCGGCTTCTGGATCGTCACGAGGGGAAGGGGCCCTTCTGAGCAAGGTTTTGATGCAACTCAATCCTCACGGGGTCTGGAGCTTACCATCGCATCTCCATTTCGCAGGTCGAAATAACCGAAGGTGCACTATTTTCCTCGCGCTACAGATTCGTCATAGGGATCAATGCTCCCCTCTGCATGACAACGCGGGCAGCCAATTCATGTCCACGGCAGACCGAGGCCTGAATGTCGCCACTCTTCAGATAGGATGCCAAGAAACCTCCATTAAATGAATCACCGGCGCCGGTCGTATCTATTGCAGGCTGTTTCTGCAGGCTGGCAATTGTCTCCATCTTACCCTCAGCACCGATCAGGATTGGTCCGCCGCCATTTTTGACAACAACGATGGCACTTCCCGCGTCGTGGTAACGCCGTGCCGTCGTTTCGAGATCAATATCGCCAAATATAAACGCCTCATCATCAAAGCTGGGCAGTACAATGTCCGATATGCCGGCGGCGATCATCGTTGTCTCGCGAAGGACGTCCAGCGCTTCCCAGAGCTTTGGGCGGGCATTGGGATCAAAGGCGACGCGTTTTCCTTGGCTTCTGGCGTCGGCAAGTTTATTCAGAAACGCCGTGCGCCTTTCTGCAGAGAGGATAGCAAGCGTTATTCCCGAAAAATAGACAACATCGGCCTGCGCAATCGCTTCGTCCAAGCCTGCTCCATCGTCAGCCAGCCACCGGGCCGCAGACTGGCCGCGCCAATAGGTGAACGACCGCTCGCCGTCTTTCACATCAATGAGGTAAAGTCCGGGTTGTCGATGCGGATCGCTGCCTATGTGGCGCGTGTTTATTCCGTTCGTTTCCATGAACTCGCGTATTCTTTGCGAGTAGGGATCGATCCCAAGCCTGGTGAAGTAGGCCACGCTCCATTCTTCAGCCGACAGGCAGGCACGTGCATACCAGGCTGTATTCAATGTGTCGCCGGCAAAACCAAGATGATAATCACCGGACTGGGCCGGGGCCATTTCGATCATGCACTCACCGATCGAAAGAAAGGTCTTTTGATTCATAATGTTCAATCAATCCGCAATTTCGAAATATTCCGGCCTCTCGCGCCTGATGGTTTCAAGCGCAATTTTGACTGCAGCAATGTGCGCATGCACGAGATCTCGTGTGCGCGATACGTCACCGTTTTCGATTGCATCCACGATTGCCTGATGCTCACTGATCACTTCACGACGGCGCGTCATGGAAAGGGTGAGGTAGCGTATGCGATCCATGTGAGCCTTATGTTCCTGGATAATGGCCCATACATGCCCGTGCCCTGCGATATTGCAGAGTAACTGGTGAAACGCATCGTCTTCGGCGTGAAAGTCGCCTGCATTTTCCGAGTTCAACGCTTCATATTGCCTTGCCACTTGTACCCGAATTTTCTCCAAATCCTCTGCACTGCGGTTTTGGCAGACTATCGCAGCGCATTCCGCCTCCAGCGCACTGCGAACAAAAGCGGCGTCCAGTACAGCCTGAGCGGAGACCTTGGTGACCAGCGTGGCACGCTGTGGCCTGATGGACAGAAAACCCAGCTTTGAGAGTCGAAAAAAAGCGTCCCGCACCGGCTGGCGGGAAATATCCAGTTGCTTTGCAATTTCAGCCTCTGAAACTTTCATTCCCGGTGGCATTTGCAGCGAAATAACAGCCGAGTAAAGCGCGTTAAAAACTTGTTCCGTGGTTGTCGTTGTCTGCGCTGGTGAGAGGGAAAGTTGAGAGATTGTGGCTTCCGGCATCGTCGTTCCTTGAATGGCAGCTGACCGTCTCACAAAAACCTGTTTGACACAACAGGAGTACTAGCATACTAGTATTGAACTCACAAGTTTTAAGGACTGGCAATGACACTGACTGACCCGGATAGGCTCTTTCCCGTTGAGGCTGGACCGCGTGCGATTGCGCGTGGCCTGTATGAGAGCGTGAAGGATCTGCCAATTGTGTCGCCGCATGGGCATTGTGATCCGCGATGGTTTGCTGAAAACAAGCGGTTTCCCAATCCTGCGGAGCTCTTTGTCGTGCCGGATCACTACGTATTCAGGATGCTCGTCAGCCAGGGTGTGTCGATGACGGATCTGGGTGTCCCGCGTGTTGATGGTGGCGCGGTTGAAACGGATCCCAGAAAAATCTGGCGGCTTTTCGCTGAGAATTTCCACCTGTTCCGCGGCACGCCGTCATCTCTTTGGCTTGATCATTCGTTTGAGCACGTTTTTGGGCTGGATGTGCCTTTGTCGGCTGAAACTGCCGATCATTATTATGACCATATTGACGCGAAGCTCTCTGAGGATGGCTTCAAGCCGCGCGCGCTGTTCGAGAAGTTTGGAATCGAAGTTCTGGCGACAACCGAGGGTGCGCTGGACGATCTTCAATGGCATCGCATGATCAAGGAGAGTGGCTGGTCTGGTCGGGTAGTCACCACCTACCGGCCGGACGCCGTGGTTGATCCTGATTTTGAAGGTTTCGCTGAAAACGTTATGCGTTTCGGCGAAATCACCGGTGAAGACACGTCAACCTGGCAGGGTTATCTCAATGCCCACCGCGCCCGCCGGGCCTATTTCAAATCCTTCGGCGCAACGGCGTCTGACCATGGCCATCCATCAACTCGGACCGAAAATCTTTCAGCTGGCGATGCGGTCGTACTGTTCGAAAAGGTGCTTTCCGGCAACACGACCCCACAGGAACGCGACGCCTTTCGCGGTCAGATGCTGACCGAAATGGCGAAGATGAGTCTTGACGATGGGTTGACGTTTCAAATTCACCCCGGTTCCCGCCGCAATCATTCGTCGGCAGTTTTCGCCCGGCACGGACGAGACAAGGGTTTCGATATTCCAGGCCCTACAGATTATGTTTCAG
>JBNKQT010000066.1:0-24943 GCA_050297115.1 Ensifer sp.
TGATTGCAAAATATGCCGGGCGATTTGGTGATGGCTTTATCTGCACATCCGGCAAAGCGCCCTCATTATATGCCGACACGCTGATCCCTAATCTCGATGCCGGGCTGGAGGATAAAGGCCGCAAACCGGAAGATGTGGATCGCATGATCGAAGTCAAACTCTCCTTTGACAGTGATTTGGAACGCGCCAAGGAAGACACTCGTTTTTGGGGTGCGCTGGCGCTAACGCCTGAGCAGAAGATGTCGGTTGAAGACCCGCTCGAAATGGAAAAGCTGGCAGACAGCCTGTCGTCTGATCAGACGGCCAGCCGCTGGATCGTGACCGCTGACCCGGAAGAGGTGGTGGAAAAGCTCAAACCCTATGCCGAACTCGGCTTCAACCACTTTGTGTTCCATGCGCCGGGGCCGGATCAGGCTCGCTTCCTCAGCCAGTTTTCAAAAGAGGTCGCGCCGCGCATTCGGGCTGCTTTTGGCTGAGAAAATTCATGCCGTCGATGACTTTGACAACGCTGGATAACTTTCCGTTGGTGCAGGCTGGCGATGATCTGGCTGAAATGATTGCCGCATGCCTCAACCGACAGGGCTTGGGGCTTGTCGATGGTGACGTTCTGGTGCTTGCCCAGAAAATCGTTTCGAAGTCAGAGGGGCGGTTTCGTAGCCTCTGCGACTTCACTCCAGGCAAAGAAGCCATCACGCTGGCATCGCAAACGGACAAGGACCCGCGCCTTGTTCAGGCCATTCTGGACGAAAGCGTCGAGGTGGTGCGCAAACGCAAAGGCGTGCTCATTGTTCGCCACCGTCTCGGCTTTGTGATGGCGCAGGCCGGGATTGACCAGTCCAATATTGAAGACGGGCAGAACGAACAAATTCTGCTTTTGCCCGAAAACCCGGATGCATCTGCGCAGAATTTACGTGAAGCCCTTATGCAGCGCCTTGGCATTGCCCCCGGTATTGTGATTGCTGACAGTTTCGGGCGGCCATTCCGCAACGGCACAACAGGAATTGCGATAGGCGCGGCCGGCATCGACAGCTTTATGGACCGCCGTGGTGACGTGGATCTTTTCGGGCGCACGCTCATGGTATCAACCATCGCCCATGCTGATGAGCTGGCGAGTGCAGCCTCTATCTTGATGGGGCAGGCCGCAGAGGGCCAGCCTGTTGTCCTGATCCGGGGGTTGGCACCAGCCGATCAAACGTCGGATGCTGCGACCCTGATCCGCCCCACAGAAGAAGACCTGTTTCGCTGATGTCAAGCGTCAGGCCTGATTGTCGATCAGTGCTTTGAGGATAGGTGCCAGCGGGCGCCTGCGCATAATGTCCCAGCCTTTGGCAGCCAGGATTGCCCGTTCCTTGTCGTTATTGACGAGGCTGACGGCACGCTCGACCAGCCCTTCATAAGGCTCCACTGCAAGGCCTGCCTTGTAGGGCTCAAGATCAGGATCATCGACCCGTCCCTCGGTCAACACGCAGGTCGCATTAGCCAGAAGATAGAACACGCGGACAAATTCGAAAACTGCAGCTTCATAGTGATGCACATTCAGCACGATCTTCGAGCGCGCTATAGCCGCATCACGTTCTGCACCATAGACGCCGAATAGAAAGCCAACCTTTAGTCCGGCTTCCTGCATAGCGTTCAAAATATGCGCCCTGCGATCTCCTTTGGACCCATAGAACAGGACATCAATGTCCTTGTCCTTCTGCTGCTTGATCTTTTGAAGGCTGCGATGATAGCCAATGCCCAGTGTTTCGGCATGGGTAATGCCGCGAGCCTGCAGATTGGCGCAGTTGCGGGGACTATAGTCCAGCACGGGGAAGCTTTTCAAAATACCTGTATAGGTTTCCCCAAACCATTCGCTATCGCTGGAGACCTGCTCCATATTCACGATGATACTGTCTGGCGGCAATATGCCAGCCTGACCGGGTGGGATAAGATTTGCGCCAAAAACAATCGGCGCGCGACCGGCAAACTCTCTCGGCTCCCGCACCAATGCAGCTGAACCGCCAAGATCGGAGAATGCTCCGCTCAGCGCCTCGGCAATCTCGTCGAAAGCATGGCTGTGAACATAATCTGGTGGAGAAACAATCCATACACAATGGCGATGCGCATGTTCTGCCCACCCTCCGGGAAAAGCTTTGAGCTGCATACCGAATTGGCCTCCGTTCCATCTTCTTTTCCAGACATAACCTTGTGTGGGCCTGAAGATAGTTGCGCCATTGCTCGTCGGTTATCAAACCTTGATTGCCCTTTCGGAGTGAACTACTGCTGAATGGCAAATGCCGGACCGGATGGAACAGGACATAATCAGCATGAAAACGATTTTGAAAAACTTGAAGGAAACTATCGCCGAAACTCACGCGAGCGATATACGAAGCGCCTTTGAAGGGGACGAAAATCGTTTCGAAAAATACAATGCATCGCTTGGCGATATGCTGCTGGATTACTCCAAGTGCCCCGTCAATGAGCCGGTGATGGACCTGTTGGAAAAAGCAGCCGATGCTGCCGGTGTTGCGCGGAAGCGCGATGCAATGTTTGCTGGCGAAATCATCAATATCACTGAAAAGCGCGCCGTTTTGCATACGGCTCTGCGCAACCGTGCCAATACGCCGGTGATGGTGGAAGGCGAGGATGTCATGCCAGACGTCAACGCGGTTCTGGAGGCCATGTCCGCCTTTTCAAACGGTGTGCGCTCCGGCTCGATCAAGGGTGCGACGGGCAAGAAGGTCACCGATGTGGTCAATATCGGTATTGGCGGGTCCGACCTTGGCCCGGCGATGACGACGCTGGCATTGGCCCCTTATCACGACGGACCGCGCCTTCACTATGTCTCCAATGTCGATGGTGCCCACATTGCCGACACGATCAAGCGTCTCGATCCGGAAACCTCGCTCTTCATCATCGCTTCGAAGACATTCACAACCATCGAGACGATGACCAATGCCAAAACCGCGCGTGCATTCATCGCCGATGCGCTTGGCGAGGATGCAGTCCCGCACCATTTTGCAGCCGTTTCCACTGCGCTCGACAAGGTTGCAACCTTCGGCATTGATGCAGATCGTGTCTTCGGATTTTGGGATTGGGTCGGCGGGCGCTATTCCATCTGGTCTGCTATCGGCCTGCCCTTGATGATTGCAATCGGACCGGAGAACTTCATCAAGTTCCTTGAGGGTGCGCACACAATGGATAACCATTTCCGTGCAGCGCCCGTGCGTGAAAACCTGCCCATGCTGCTTGGTCTCATCGGCTGGTATCAGCGCAATGCACTGAACTACACATCACGCGCGGTGATCCCATATGATCAACGCCTTTCGCGCTTTGCGGCCTATCTGCAGCAATTGGATATGGAGTCCAACGGCAAGGGCGTTGTGATGGACGGATCGCCCGTTGAAGGCGCGTCAGGCCCTGTTGTGTGGGGCGAACCAGGCACCAATGGCCAGCATGCGTTCTTCCAGCTTCTGCATCAGGGCACCGACATCATCCCGGTTGAATTCATGATCGCTGCAAACGGATTTGAACCGAACCTGCGCCACCAGCATGAGCTGCTCATGTCAAACTGCCTGGCGCAATCGCAGGCACTGTTGAAGGGGCGCACAAAAGAAGAGGCGAAAGCACAGCTTCTCGCCCAGAGCTGGGCGGAAGACGAGGCCGAAAAGATCGCGCCGCACCGCGTCTTCACCGGCAACCGCCCCTCCATCACCATTGTCTATGACAAGCTCACGCCGTTCGCGCTCGGCCGCCTGATCGCGCTTTATGAGCATCGCGTTTTTGTGGAAGGCGTTCTCTTCGGCATCAACTCCTTCGATCAGTGGGGTGTCGAGCTTGGCAAGGAACTGGCAACCGGCCTTCTGCCTGTCATTCAGGGCGACCGTGGAACTGATGCGCTGGACGCTTCGACCGCCGGGCTTGTCGCCACGCTTCAGGCGAGAGCCGAATAATCACTCTCCACGAGCTGAAATGCAGCCTTTAGCGCTCCTGAAATTCATAATAGCGGCAAATTGAAGCGCGGCATTTTTGCGCCTACCAGACGGCGTAACTCCCCATTATTTCAAAGGCCTAAATCCCCAAAAAGAGAGGACAAGGTTATGGAGAGTATCGTTTATCGCATTCCCGTATTTGGCTGGGCTTTGCGCGAGGCCGTTCATGGCCCCGGGACGACCAAGGCGCTGTTTATCGTCAATATGGTTCTGGCCTGGCTGCTGGCCATCCTGAAATTCGGCTATCCGGCTATCATTCTGCCGGCACTCGCCTTCGTGCCAATCATGTTCGTTGTGCTGATCGCGCTGACATGGCCCGGCAACAAGGTCTAAAGCATTTCCAGCCGAAGCGTGTTCGCTTCGGCGTCGGACAATGCGGCAAAAACAAACAGATAGAGCGTTTTCGGTGATCCGGTTTTCACCGGAAACGCTTGTCTTAAAGACCAAGCTCACTTTTCCAGGGCGGGTTCGCACCCGCCCGCGAAACCGTGATGGCTGCCGTTTTCGCGGCGAATGCCAAAGCTTCGCGCACGGCAACCTGGCTGATTGCGGCAACTTTCTTTTTAGACAGCAAGTCCTGCATTTTGAGTGAGGCCAGAAACCCCGCGTCAAATGTGTCGCCCGCACCAACGGTATCAACAACCTCGGCTTTTTCGCCGGGCACGGATACTATAAAATCCTTGGTATAGGCGTCGGCACCATCGGCCCCCTTTGTGATGATGACAACCTTCACGCCGCCATTCAACCAATGGGCAGCCATTACTGCGTGATCACCGCCCATGCCGAACCATTCCAAATCCTCATCGGAAAATTTGACAATGTCGGAAAGTCCCGCCATGCGCCTGATGCGCGCCGCATGGGCTTGTTGATCTTTTATAAAGCCGGGGCGAATATTCGGATCAAGCGAAATCACCCGCTTTGCGCTTTCCCGGGTCAACAGTGCTTCATAGGCATCGCCGCACGGGTCGGGTATGAGGCTGATTGCGCCGAAATGCATCGCTTCGCAATCGTCACCCACCAGCGGCAGTTCCTCGCGCGTGATCATTCTCCCGGCAGTATTTTCGTCGTAAAAGGCATATGTTGCCGACCCTTCGACAAGCTTCACAAAGGCAACGGTTGTGGGACGCGAAGAGACGGCACAGAGCGAAAAATCAACATTTGATGCCTTGAGACTTTCACGCAAAACATCGCCCAGCATGTCGTCTGAAAGGCCCGTAAAGAAGGCCGTTTCGATGCCAAGACGCCCGAGGGCAATCGCCGTATTGAACACAGCACCACCGGCATAGGGCGCATAGGCTTCCTCGCCCAGCGTCGTGGTGCGTGGAAGCATATCTATCAACGCTTCTCCACAGCAAAGGATCATCCGAACCATCCTCCTCGAAAGTATTTAATCGATTTAAAGCATGTTACGGCAAATTTCCAGTGCCGGAAAGACCTTCCGGATCAAGATGTGGGTAGTTCGGAGACGCCGCCGCGCGCAGCGGACCATTCCAACGGCGCATTCAGGAAGCTTTCTACCGAATTCAGCGTTTTCTCCTCGAAAAGTGCGCGCTCCCGCGCAACAGAGAGAACATTCTGCCAAGTGGCGATATGATGAAGAGCAACATTGCCGTTGGCAAAACGGGCTTCGGCTTCCTTGAAGATGCCATAGTAGAACAACGCCATTCCATGCTGGACCACGCCGCCAGCCTCACGGATCGCATCGATGAAGGTAAACATGGAACCACCGGCTGTCGTCAGGTCTTCAATCACGATGACGCGCGCGTCTTCCGGCATGTCACCCTCGATTTGCGCATTGCGACCATGGCCTTTCGGCTTCTTGCGCACATAGATCATCGGCAGGCCAAGACGTTCTGCCAGAAAAGCGGCAAAGGGAATACCCGCAGTTTCCCCACCCGCCACACAATCAAACTGTTCGAAACCGGCCTCGGAAAGCACAGTGGATGCTGCAAAATCCATAACCGCAGAGCGAATGCGCGGATGGGAAATCAGCTTGCGGCAATCGATATAGACCGGGCTTTTCATGCCTGAAGCCAGCGTATAGGGCTCCTCAGGACGAAAATGCACGGCTTTGATTTCCCAGAGCATCTTGGCCATGGTGTTGGCCATGACGTCTTTTGCGGGAAAAGAATACTGAAACATCGCGCATCTCCTGTTTTATTTTGCCGGCTAAGTTTTTTATTCCACGCGCCAATGAAGCGGGAACATCGGATCAAATACAGTCACGGGTCCATCGCCAGTTTCGATTTTTGACGGGTAGGAGACGGGCTCATCCTGCTTGATGAGTGTTATCTGCGCATCATTGACAGGCAGGCCATACCAGGCTGGACCATTGAGAGATGCAAACGCTTCCAGCTTGTCGAGCGCACCATCTTCTTCAAAAACATGTGCCAGGCAGCTCATTGTGTTGGTGGCTGTAAAGCAACCCGCGCAACCGCAGCCACATTCCTTGGCCGGGTCAACATGCGGCGCTGAATCAGTGCCGAGGAAAAAGCGTGCATCGCCAGATGTCGCTGCAGAGCGTAGCGCCAGCCGGTGCTTCTCGCGCTTGGCCACCGGCAGGCAGTAGTAATGTGGCTTGATGCCGCCAACCAGAATGGCATTGCGATTGATGATCAGGTGATGGGTTGTGATGGAACCCGCAAGATTGCGCTCCGCCGAGCGAATATAGTCCACACCATCTTCGGTGGTCACGTGTTCCATCGTGACTTTCAGATCCGGCAAATGTCTGCGCAGCGGATCGAGGACCGTTTCAATAAAGACAGCTTCGCGGTCGAAAATGTCGACCTCCGGCGTCGTCACCTCGCCATGAACACAAAGTGGAAGGCCAATCTTCGCCATACGCTCCAGAACCGGCATTGCCTTTTTAAAGTCGCGTACGCCGCTATGTGAATTTGTGGTGGCGCCTGCAGGATAGAGTTTCACCGCCTTGATAAGGCCGGACTTGTGACCTGCCTCAACGTCATCGGGATCAGTTCCCTCGGTGAGATAGAGCGTCATAAGTGGCGTAAAATCTTCGCCGGTCGGCAGCGCATCCATAATGCGCCCGCGATAAGCTTCTGCATCTGCTGTCGTCACAACGGGCGGCACAAGATTGGGCATGATGATAGCGCGGGCAAAATGACGGCTTGTCTCCGGCAATACGCCTTTCAACATTGCGCCATCGCGCAAATGCAGGTGCCAGTCATCGGGCTTGCGGATTGTCAGACGGTTCATATGCGGCCTCCGGCGGAAATCGTTTGTTCGATAGCACCGGAGATCGCCAAGGAAAAGGGCAAAGCAGGATTATGCCAGAGTCTTTGAAGACGGTCAGGACGCGGCCGCGATCACCTCGCGGTCATTGTCCATGATACGGCGGATATCAGGCAAAGCGACCTCAAAAGCGTTCACGCAGGCCGGGTCGAACTGACTGCCCGCGCGCGAACGGATATGTTCCAGCGTGCGCTCCACAGTCCATGCCGACTTGAACGGTCTTTCAGTGGTCAATTTATCAAATGCATCGGCAATTGCCACGATACGCCCGCCCAGCGGAATTGCGTCGCCCTTCAGATGATTGGGGCTGCCCTTCCCATCCCAACGTTCGCTATGCCCTTCGGCAATATCTGCAACAAGAGCCAATACAGACTTGCTGCTTGCCGCCAATATGCTGTGCACAGTTGTGTTTTTGCGCAGGCTGCGGCGATATCCGGACTCGGTCATCTTGCCCTGTTTGAGCATGGCTGTGTCCGGCGAAACCGCACCGCCAAAATCATGCAAAGGCGCAGCAAGGCGAATGTCGGCGCATTCGTCTTCCGAAAGGCCGTAGGCTCGTGCAATAGCCTCTGCATAAGCGGCAACTCGCAAATTATGGCTGGCCGCTTCGGAATCCTTGAAACCTGCTGAAATCGTCAAGCGGTGAACAATTTCGCGCTCCCGCGCCTTCAGCTCAAAAACACCACGTTCAACAGCTTCCTGCAGCCAATCCAGTTTTTCAGCCAGCTCGCGGCGCGCCTCAGCCAGCGCGATAACATTTTGCAGGCGCACCTTGAATTCCTGAACATCCACCGGCTTGGTGATGAAGTCCGTTGCACCAGCATCCAGAATGGTCATGCGTGTTGCCAGATCGCTATCACCGGTGACAAAAATAACAGGAACATTGGCGTATCTGTCAAAACGCAACATCTCGTTGAGAAATTCGACACCATTGTAAACGGGCATCTGGAAATCAACGACGGCCACATCAAAATCGGCATGCGGCATGGCGGCAAGCGCTGCAGCTGGCGACTGAAACGGCAATGCCGAGCAACCGATCGCACTTTCGGTAAATTTTACAAGAAGGTCGAGGCTCGTCTTGTTGTCATCGAGAACCAGTACTTTCATGAAGGCTCCTATGCCGCTATGGCCGCTTTTTCGTAATCGATCTTGTTTTGAAGTGTCTTGAGTGCGTGTTCATCAGTTGGGTTGGAACGCATGGCTTCCGCCATTTCCGCAATCATCATAAACCCCACATTAGCTGCCGCACCTTTGATCGTATGTAAGGCCTGATCAGCGCCCTTGACGTCCTGTTCCGCCAATGCAGCGTGCAGCTCAGCCAGCAAGGCCGTCGTGTCATTAAAAAATGACCCGAGAAGCTCTTCAAAAATCTCTTCTCCCAAAGCCTCCACCAGTTCATCACGGCGGGCCGGATCAACACCGAATGTAAGCGGTGTAACCGGTTCGCCGTGGGCCTCCTGGGTGATCTTTGTTTCATGCGACGTTACAACGGCACCGGCTTCAACAAGAACATCTTGCAGGCGGGCCAGTGACACGGGTTTGGCCTCAAACCCTGTCATTCCAACCTCCCGACAGGCGCGTCGGTCTTCCTCCGAAGCATTTGCGGTCATTGCGATAATGGCCGTTTGCTTGTTCAGGCCATTGCCGCCTCGAATTTCGCGTGTTGCAGTAATGCCGTCCATTTCGGGCATTTGCATATCCATGAGTATCAGGTCGTATTGTTCTCGCGCCGCCATATCGACTGCCACAGCACCATTGGAAGCGACATCTGCAGTCTGACCAAGCCTGTTGAGAAAACGCATGGCAACCTGTTGGTTTACCTTGTTGTCTTCTACTAACAGGATACGCAATGGTGTCAGGGAAAAGATCGTTTCGGTCCTGTGCAACTGCAATCCCTCGTCGACGGCTTCGGCGACGCTTACCGGAATCTCGAACCAGAAAGTGCTTCCCTTACCCGGCGTACTGGAAACACCAATGCTGCCGTTCAGGCGATCTGCAATTTCCTTGCAAATGGTCAGGCCAAGGCCGGTTCCGCCAAAACGGCGGCTGATGGAAGCATCAACCTGAGAAAAGGGCTTGAACAACCGCTTCTGGCCTTCTTCATCAATACCGATACCGCTGTCTTTAACTTCAAAGCGCAGCACTTTGGATTGATGAAACCCTGTGCGTTCCCGCACGCGCAAGGTGATTGTTCCCTCGTCAGTAAACTTGATCGCATTGCTGGTGAGATTGAGCAAAACCTGACGCACACGCGTTGGATCGGCTTTCACCCATGGCCACTGAAGCGCTTGTGGGATGTCCACAACAATCCGGTTGCCACTTTCAGCGGCACGACCACTCATAATGCTGGAAACAGAATTCACCAATTGCTCAACATTGACTGCTCGCTCTTCGAGTTCCAGCCGCCCATGTTCAATTTTGGCGTAATCCAGAATTTCATTGAGTACCTCCAGCAATGCTTCTCCGGAGGATCGGATCACCCTGACATTGTCTTGCACAGGTTTGGACAGTTCAGAATATTCCATCAATTCCGCTGTACCCAGAATGGCATTGAGCGGGGTGCGGATTTCATGACCTATCGTCGCCATGAATTGTGACTTCGCGCGGTTACCTGCGTCTGCAGCGCCATAAGCCTCCGAAAGCTTGCGCGCCATGGCTTGCATGCTCAATCCGGCTTCACGAACAGAGCTTATCTGGTGGCGCAAGGAAAGAATAAGCAAGACAATAGCAATCAAAAGGCACGAAATGAAAAGCGCAATCAGCCTCTGTATGTTCATCACTTCATCGCGACGCTCCGACCTGGTGATGCTTGATATGCTGTTGGATGTCAGCACAAGTTGGTTACTGATAAGCGCCAGCTTCTCTACTTTTTCATGCGTTGTATTCAGAAACCGCTGATCATAATCACCGCTGGCCAGGCGTAATATGTCGGGCTCAAGTGCACTGAAATGCTCGACAAGCTGCGTCTTCTTTTCATTAATCTTTGCCTGATCAGTGAAGAATGCAACATATCCGGCCTTATTGAGCAGATCGACACGTGAGTAAAGAATATCCAGCCTCAGTGCGAGCTCATCGCGAATTTCGTGACCACTCACGGCTCCGTCCATTATCCTGTCGACGATCTGCTCAACATTGCGAACTTCGCGGTCCAATTGAAAGACGGCCCACATGGCGTTTTCATGGACACCGTCATTCAAGTTCTTTTCACGCGCGGAGAGGTCAAGATAAAGGACTATCAAAACGCATAGCAGGGCGACGGCTATAACCTGAAGGAAAGCCGTCCGCCTCCCGGTGCGCTCCATGAGCGCGCCTGCATTGCGCGAAAAATCCATTACTTGACGACCTCGATTTCCTTGATTTGCCAGACAGACCGCGCAAAGTATTTCTCGGAATGAAACGAGCTATCGAGGTCAAAGGGATAGATCAGGAAAAGCGGGCCTTTGTCGCGAACCGGCATTTCCTCGCCGTTCATTCGCGTGGCCAGAATGGCTTCCGTTTTTGCATCGCTGAGGGGAACTTCCGCGGCATAGTCATTGAGTGCCTTTACGATCAATTTGCTGCCACTTGCCCCGGCGGCCTCCAAAACGGAACGCAGGTAAGGTCCCGAAAATGTCACTTCTCCCTTTGTCCACGGAGTTTCCATCGTGCCCTTGCGCCCGGCAAGTTTTTCAAGCATTGCCAGATCGAACTTGGCTGCAGCCTCCGCATTCGTATTTTCAACAGCACCCTTGACTGTGAGAATGACCTTGCCTGTCGGCTTATCCAATGCACTAACAGGTGCGGCGATGAGTACGGTCCCACTGAGAAGCAGGGAAAGAAGGAGTGCTTTCATGTAATTTCCTCTTGAAGGTCTCAAATCCCGGCTTCTATGTCTGTGTCGGAAAACTCAACCGGCACAAGGGTTGCCATCAGGCTACGAAAACCGAGAGCCTCTACCGGCTTGGTAAGAAATTCCGTAACACCCGCGGCCAACGCCTGCTCGCGCAATTCACGACTGGTATCGGCAGTCACCATAACCGCAGGCACATGACGATAGGACGGGAAACGGCGCAATGCGCGAAAGAATTGCAGGCCAGTCATGCCAGGCAGCATCTGGTCAACCAGAAGCAGGGAAAAGTCGTTAAGTTGGCATAGCTGAAGAGCCTTGGCCGGGTCTGGTTCAACAATGATTTCGCCAAAATACACCTTTTTGACGAGGTGCTTCAGAATAAGCCCATTGGTGGGATTATCCTCGACAATGAGAATGCTCATGAGACGACTCAATACTTACACGCTTTGCAAGCGTGTCCTATCCTTGTCATTCCGGGCTCAACCGGGCAGTGCGCCTGCTTCATGCCGATGTTGTTAAGACATCGTGCGCACCAGCATTGCTGCGAGTTTATCTGCAGACTACTGCAGCAAACTGAAACTGAAGGGTTAAATTTTAGATATGCCCCACATAGCAGAATTCGGGATTGGGCGATCCGGGCAGCCGAAACAAAAAGCTGTATTGCTGCCATGACTGAAAAACCCGCGGGCGGCAGGCCAGCGGGTTTTCCCAAAGTTATTCAGTTCCTAGGCTGCTTCTGCCTGTTCGGGTGGTTCCTTGGCCCCGGTCATGAAGGCAACAGCATCCGACATTGTGTAGTCTTTTGGATTGATCACACAAAGCCGCTTGCCCAGGCGGTGGATGTGGATGCGGTCGGCAACTTCAAACACATGCGGCATGTTGTGCGAGATGAGGATGATCGGAATACCGCGCGACTTCACATCCTGGATCAATTCAAGAACACGCCGACTTTCCTTGACACCAAGTGCTGCCGTTGGCTCGTCGAGAATGATCACCTTGGAGCCGAACGCGGCAGCGCGTGCCACCGCCACGCCCTGCCGCTGGCCACCAGACAGTGTTTCGACTGCCTGATTGATGTTCTGGATTGTCATAAGGCCGAGCTCGGTGAGCTTCTCACGGGCAAATTTTTCCATGGCTGGCTTGTCCAGTCGGCGGAACAGTTTGCCCAACGCGCCCTTTTGGCGGATTTCGCGTCCCATGAACATATTGTCGGCTATGGAAAGCGCCGGTGACATGGCAAGTGTTTGATAAACTGTCTCAATGCCCGCCTTGCGTGCTTCAATGGGCGTCGCGAAGCTTATCGGCTGACCTTCCAGTTCTATCGTGCCTGCATCCGGGATGACAGCCCCGGAAACAGCCTTGATAAGGGTAGACTTGCCCGCACCGTTATCGCCGATCACGGCCAGGATTTCGCCAGGCATCAGATCGAAGTCACAGTTATCGAGCGCGGTCACCTTGCCGTAACGCTTGGTGAGGTTTTTCGCTTGCAAGATCGGTTTCATCACGATGCCACCTTTCTGATCCACTGGTCGACGGTTACAGCTGCAATAATAAGCGTGCCAATCAACAGGTAGGTCCATTGCGGATCAGCACCCGCCATTCTCAAGCCCAGTTCAAACACGCCGACAATCAGCGCCCCAAAGAACGATCCGAGGATTGAGCCGCGCCCGCCAAAGAGCGAGATGCCACCAATCACCACAGCCGTGATGGACTGAATATTGCCAATAACGCCGGTGGTTGCCGAAGGCGAAACCGAACCATAGCGACCGATCATGACCCAACCGGCAAAGGCACAGATAACGCCGACAAGGATGTAGACCGACATCAGCGTCTTTTTGACGTTAACGCCAGCCAGTTCTGCAGCTTCGGGGTCATCACCAACGGCATAAACGTGGCGGCCCCAAGCTGTGGAGCGCAGCGCGTAAGCGAGCCCCAAAACAAGCGCAATCATAAAAATGACGCCGAGTGTAAGAGTTGCGCCGCCGAGCTGAAACTTTGTCCCCATGAATTGGAGAAAGGGAGCCTGAGCCTCAATATCCTGTGAGCGGATCGTCTCGTTGGCCGAATAAAGATAGTTGGCGGCCAAAACAATTTGCCACATGCCAAGCGTAACGATGAAAGGCGGCAGCTTGACGCGTGAAACGAGCCAACCATTGATCGCTCCGATGCCTGCCCCGCAGGCGATTCCCGCAATCACTGCGAGAATGGGTGGCATGCCATAGCGGAAGGTAAAATGCCCCATGATTACGGAGGTCAGAACCGCAAGAGCACCAACACTCAAGTCAATCCCTGCTGTCAGAATGATCAGACTTTGGGCCGCGGCAAGAACGCCGACAATCTGAACCTGCTGCAGGATCAGCGTCAAAGCAAAGGGCGAAAAAAAGCGGCTACCCAGCACCAGGCCAAAAACAATGATCGCCATGATGAGAACGATAAGTGGCACCAATGCGGGCGTGGTGTGCAGCGCATGGTGAAAGCGTCCAACGAAGCCTTTGTCCTCATGGACAAAGGACGCCACCTCACCGGAAGCGCCGGAAACAGCAGCTTCGTAATTGTCCGAACTGGACATGATGACCTCCCGTCTATCGAGCGCCTTCTTTAGCGGGCGCGGATAACAAAAAGGGGCGGGCTAGACGTCCGCCCCGAGGGAATATTCCTATGTGTGAAAGCCTGGATCAACCCCAGCAGAGATTTGTGCCCTCTGTGGTGTCGATGGATTCTACACCTTCGGCAGGCTTGTCGGTTACCAGCGCAACGCCGGTGTCGAAGAAGTCCTTCCCGCCTGTTGCTTCCGGCTTTGTGCCATCCTTGGCCCAGGCTGCAATCGCTTCAATGCCCTTGGAGGCCATCAACAGAGGATACTGCTGGGAAGTTGCACCGATCACGCCGTCCTTGACGTTTTGAACGCCCGGGCAACCGCCATCAACGGATACGATCAGCACGTCATTTTCACGACCGATGGACTTCAGTGCCTCGTAGGCACCTGCAGCTGCCGGCTCGTTGATTGTATAAACAACGTTGATGCCGGTATCTTTTGCGAGAAGGTTTTCCATAGCCTTGCGGCCACCTTCTTCATTGCCCTGCGTTACGTCGTTACCAACGATGCGTTCGTCTGTTTCATCGCCCCATTTGTTCGGGTCGCCCAGATCAATGCCGAAGCCCTTGAGGAAGCCCTGGTCGCGCAGAACGCCAACTGTTGGCTGTGATACATCAAGGTCAAGCATCGCGATTTTCGCGTTTGCTGCTTCATCACCAAGTGTTTCAGCAGCCCATTTGCCGATCAGCTCACCAGCCAGGAAGTTGTCCGTTGCAAAAGTCATGTCAGCAGAGTCAAGCGGGCTCAAAGGTGTGTCGAGCGCGATCACGAGAAGGCCAGCGTCGCGTGCCTGCTGAACAGAAGGAACGATGCCGGACGTGTCGGAAGCGGTCAGGAGAATGCCCTTCGCACCGTTTGCAATGCAGGTTTCAATTGCCTGAACCTGCGTTTCGTTGTCGCCGTCAACCTTACCAGCGTAGGAATTCAGCGTGATGCCGAGTTCTTTTGCCTTGGCTTCAGCGCCTTCACGCATCTTGACGAAGAAAGGGTTGGTGTCCGTCTTTGTGATCAGGCACGCGGAAACGTCTTCAGCGGCGGCCGGAGATGCGAATGCAACGCCAAGAGCAAGCGCGCCAAGGGTAGCGGAAATAACAGATTTTTTCATGGTCGTTCCTCCCGAGAACAATTTTGAGCCGGACAGACCGGCAGCTTTCAGCAACCTGAATGAAACCTTTGGAAGACTTGCGTCCAAGCTGCGCCTCCACTCGCCACTCAGGTTTACTAGCTGTTAAAAAGACCTAATTGGCTCTCCTTGTCAATAAATAAATCCATTTGAATTATTAAAAATTTGATGCTAGCTTTTTGCAGCCTGGGAGGAGGCATCATGGTGGAACTCAAGAAAAACACAAGCGGCTATGGTGGGGAAGACGGCGTTCTTGACCCCAGCGGCGGCTCCAATCAGGTTCGTGTTCGCGCTTATAACGAACGCCTTGTCATGTCGCTGGTTCGTCGCCACCGGGAGCTTTCAAAGGCAGAAATTGCAAGACGTTCGGGCCTTTCAGCGCAGACTGTATCTGTCATCATGCGGTCTCTGGAGGCAGATGGCCTGCTAAAGCGCGGCGCGCCGGTGCGCGGGCGCGTCGGTCAGCCGTCCATACCCATGCGCCTCGATCCTGACGGGGTCTTGTCTCTAGGCCTCAAGATCGGCCGTCGCAGTGCCGATCTCGTCCTGATGGACTTCGTTGGTAATGTGCGTATGCAGATGCACAATGCTTACCCCTACCCTATCCTCGACAATATTCTTGAATTCGTACGCGAGGGAATTGCCGACTTTTCAAAATCGCTTAGCCCCGAGCAAATGAAACGCATTTCAGGCCTCGGTGTGGCAATGCCCGGCGAGATATGGAACTGGGCGGACACCGATGGTACGCCCTATGACGAAATGCAGAAATGGCGGACAGCTGATATTCCCGCACTCCTGGAGGCTGCGAGCGGCCAGCCGCTCTTTCTGCAAAACGACGCAACCGCAGCCTGTGCGGCGGAGATGGTTTTCGGCCATGGTCCCCACTTTGCCGATTTTGCCTATTTCTTTATCGGTGTTTTTGCCGGTGGCGGCGTTGTCCTCAACCACATGCTTTACCCGGGCAAAAGCGGCAATGCGGGCGCATTCGGTTCCATGCCCATTCCAGATGGAAGCGGTGGTACTCAGCAATTGATTGACGGGGCCTCCATCCTCATTCTGGAAAAGATGATCAAGGAAGCGGGGCGCGACGCCAGCTCGATTTGGAATCCACCGGACGAGTGGGACGATTTCGGCTCGATCATGGATGAATGGATCGACAAGACAGCATCCAACCTCGCACTTGCTTCACTGGCGGTTTGCTCTGTTATCGATTTTGAGGCCATTATCATTGAGGGCGGATTTCCCGCCTCCATCAAGACTCGTCTTGTTGAAGCCACACGGAGTGCCTTTTTCAAACTGAATTTGAAAGGCATTACACGTCCGGTTTTCGAAGAGGGTATTGTCGGCAGCGGTGCACGGGCCAGCGGTGCGGCCAGCCTGCCGTTGTTTGCCCGCTACCTCACCGATCAGGCCGTCCTGTTCAAAGAAACTGTCAACGCTTGAAAGCCACGTGTTCCACCGGGAACAGCGAGCTCATGGCCTGCATTGCATAATCGCATTCGTTATCTGGAGCGCCTGCACTTTCAGCAGAAACAATTCAGTGCTCCCGATTTTGGTTTTGCGAGGGTCACATGCACAAATATCTTCTTTTGGCTGCATTTTCGATTGCAACCGGCTACCTGCTGACTGCACCTGATGTTCAGCCAAGATCGCTTGGCGCATATACCTACATTTCAGCCGATGGTGAGACGGCAGCAGGGGCAACATTCCAGTGACTTCCGCCTGACCGGGCACCATTTTCACATTTTGGTTGAAACATGTCTGTCACTGGGCAATGATCCCAGTATTCGGGATCAGGATAGATACTTATGGCGGAGATTAAAAAGAGCCCAGCGTTCTGGCGCTCTTTTCCTATATTTGAAGAGTTCAGCGATGCGCTCGTTGAAGCCGTCGTATCCATCGCCACCTATCGGAAATGGGCAGCTGGAACGACGATTTTCCAGCGTGGTGATGAAGGCAACTACATGTTGCTTACCATATCCGGTCGTATCAAGATTTCATTGATTACCACGCAAGGCAAAGAGCTTTCCCTGCGCCATCTGGAACCCGGCACGATTCTTGGCGAGATGGCCATTCTGGATGATGCACCACGCTCGGCAGACGCAACCGCAGCCACGGCAACAGAAGCCTACATCATCTCAAAACGCGATTTTCAGAAGATACTGGACACACATCCCGACGCTGCCCGCGGGGTCATTCGCTATCTATGCAGTCGGCTTCGTGAGACAACCGATCAGCTTGAGACCATTGCCTTGTTTGATCTGGACGCCCGGGTCGCCCGCTTTTTCCTTTCCACCTTACGGCAAATTCACGGTGAAGACCTGCCGGAAAGCGCCAATCTGCAGCTGGAGTTAAGCCAATCGGAAATTGCGAGTGTTCTGGGTGCCAGCCGCCCCAAGATTAATCGCGCAATTGTATCCCTGGAAGAAAAGGGAGCGATCAAACGCGTTGACGGTCTGGTCGACTGCAACACTGCACGGCTCATGGATCTGGCCGACCCGGAGGAAGGGTAGGCTGTGCGCGCGCACCTGGCGAAATTCAAGCTACGCCCGCAGCATTGGGGCGCGATTGCCAGTATCGCACTTTCCCTGCTGCTTTTCACAACCGCCCCATTTGGCCTGGAAAACCAGCGTGAACTCTTCTTTGATACACTGACCCAGATTGGCCCAAAACCCGATACCGATAATGTGGTTGTCGTTGATCTTGCCGGTTATAAAGGCGACAGATGGAACCGGGAGAACCTTGCGGGCCTGATTAACAAAATCGCTGACGCCAACCCCTCCGTTCTCGCATTCGATCTGCTTTTCAGCGCTGATTGTGGTGAAAGCCTTGCCGCGAACAAATCGCTTGCCAGCGCCATCTCCCGTACCCCTTCCATTCTGGGATTCCTTATCGGAAATGGTGAAAATGGAAAGCCGCGACCGCATCCACCTCTGGCAACTGCGCGACCGCTGGCCGTGCCCGACGCGTGGTTCATCGGACAGGCCGAAACCGCCTGCCCCATTTTCATGGATGCCGCTCATTCAGCTGCTGCGGCCTATCTTGTTGGTGACAGTGATGCTCGTGTGCGCCGCTTGCAGGCTTTTTCCGTGATTGACGGCACCGCCTTTCCCGCGCTCAGCCTGGAAGCTGTTCGGCTTTCCTCGAATGTAAAAACACCACCGATTTTGGGCGGCCTCGATTTGTGGCTGAAACTTGGAACCACTACACTTCCCTTGAGCGAAGGCGGGGCCTTCCGCTTCGTTGCGGCGGACCGGGAAACAATTGCGGCGAGAACGATTGCCGCATCGACCATTGAAGAAGGATCTGAGGCACTTTCCGGCATAAAAGGCAAAATCGTTTTTCTTGGAAGCAGTGCCCCAGCGCTTGGCGGGTTGCGGGAAAGCGCATCCATGCCGCTTCAACCCTCCGTCCAGATTCATGCAGATGCCGCCTCGGCCATTTCTTCCGGCTTTATCCCCATTCGCGACTATCGTTTCACACGCTATGAAGCGCTCTATGTACTGTTGGGCGGTGTGTTTCTCGCCTTTGCATCAACGCAGCTGCAACCAGCTTATCTGGCGGGTTTCGGTGTAGGCGTCATCGCGCTTTCGCTCGGCTTGTCATTCGCAATCTATGCTGCGACTGCCTATCTGGCCGACGGCTTTTCAGTCGCCCTTACACTCGCTGCCATTCTTGCAGTGACCATCTTCTTCCAGTTCGCGCATGCAAGGCGTACCGAAAGGCTGGCACGCCAGCGCTTTGGGCAATATCTGCCCCAGTCTGTTGTCAGCCGATATCTTGATGGCGGAAATATGGGCGCCGAAGAGCGGCAGGTTACGGCCCTGTTTACTGACATTGAGGGCTTTTCAGCACTAACAAAACGCATGCCCGCGCAAGAGATGGTGAAACTGCTTGATATCTATTTCAGCGAGGTCAACCGGGAGGTTGCCAACAGTGGCGGCATGATCGACAAAGTGGTTGGTGATGCGGTCCACGCCCTGTTCAATGCGCCGGAGGATCTAGAAGGCCATGTTGATGCTGCAATTGCTTGCGCACGGAGAATTCGATCGCTGACGGAAGAGATGCGCCGCCGACCTGAATTTGCCGCACATGAATTTGGGCGAACGCGCATTGGTATTGAAACCGGTGCAGCCGTGATTGGAGAAGTTGGCGCTGGCGGAAAGCTGGACTACACCGCCCATGGAGAAGCGATAAACCTTGCTGCCCGTCTGCAAGAGGCAAACAAATTCCTCAACACCTCCATCTGTATTGGCCCGGGAGCAGCGCGCGAAGCGACCGGCGAGATGCGGGAACTCGGTAATCACGACATTCGTGGTTTCGGGGCCCTCCAGCTTTTTACCGTGGATTGATTATTCGATTCCTATGCTGGCATAGGCCTGCCGAATGCGTGCCTCTTCCCACACCTCTGGCAAAGAGGGAATAGCAAACCTGGAAAGCTCTTCCATGCTCGACTGACGACCAAGCGAACGCGGTGCCGATTGCGGTTGACGGATATCCAGGCCCTGTCCTTTCAAAAGCTTGCGCATGACACCGGCATTTGCCACTTCCACCTTGCCATGTTCCACGAAAACCGAAAATGCATCACCCATGGGGCCGGCAAAAAACTTGGTGCCGCGCACACCGATCATGCCGAACGCGGTGCGCACCGTGACGTCGATTTTCGGCAGACCTTCCGGGCGATCAAAAATCATCTGCCCGCTTGCCAGTTCGAGAACGCCACCTTGGCCTGCAATGAAACTGTCCACGAAGAGGGACGTTTCCGGACCGAGCAAAATGCGGGTATCGCCACCAAGCTTCAGTTCGGCGGCGCTATCGGCAGCTGTCGACACCAGATCGCCATCCATCAGAGGTGTTCCAACGCTGAGGGCCTCTTTCTGTCCGCCCAATGTGCGGTTGAGACTTCCGCGAACCTTTGCAACGAAACCCAGATCACCACTTGCCTCAGACGAGCGGATAGACATCAAGACTGCACTGCTGGCAAGACCGCTTAGAACCGTGCGCCTCGTCATGCCATTGCGCTTGTTCGCGCGCATGCTGGATTTGTTTTCCATTTCCATTACCCCTGGTGCGAGCCTATTTGCGGTCCGCCTGAACCGCAAGCAGATTGATTATCGCATCACCATCAATGTGACGTTGTCACCGAAGGAACAAGATGACCCAAAATGGGTGACCAAAAAATGTGGCGCGCACAGTTTTTAAGCGTGCCAGCGGCAAAAAGTAGGAATCGTTGCGCAAATTGCGACGAATCTTTGCGCACCAGCGACTAACATGCGGAAAGGGCAAAAAAAAATTTAATCAAGCTATTTCAAATATATAACACTAAAACAACACCCAAAAAGGCGGGCCGCTTTGAAAAAATTTCTTCAAAATCGAGGCTCCCCCCCTTTTCCTGATGCGCTTTATTTGTTTTCATCCCCCCGATGTACTCACAGGCTTTTGCGGTTTTGCATTCAAATCCGCAGGATGCTGAGAGGCGAATAGCTGATAAGCTCTTCAGCAATATAACAAGATGCTTAGAAAAGCAGGGGAACATATGGCGAGTAATCGGGGCGCGGCCGTTCGCTACGAAAACGTTCAAAAAAGTTACGATGGCGAATCTCTGGTCGTCAAAAATCTCAATCTAGATATTCCGCCGGGCGAGTTTCTGACGATGCTGGGTCCGTCGGGGTCCGGCAAGACGACTTGTCTGATGATGCTCGCCGGATTTGAGCCCGCCACCCATGGCGAAATCTTTCTGAAGGACAAACCGATCAACAATGTGCCTCCGCACAAACGCGGGATCGGGATGGTGTTTCAGAATTATGCGCTTTTCCCGCACATGAGTGTTGCTGAAAATCTTGCATTTCCTTTGCAGGTGCGCGGCATCGGCAAGGCCGAGCAGGAAGAAAAGGTCAAGCGTGCACTGGAAATGGTGGAGCTTGGCGCGTTCGGCAATCGCCGTCCGGCACAGCTTTCCGGTGGTCAGCAGCAGCGTGTTGCTGTGGCCCGTGCGCTTGTGTTCGACCCAGAGCTTGTTCTCATGGATGAGCCGCTTGGAGCGCTCGACAAGCAGCTGCGCGAGCAGATGCAGTATGAGATCAAGCATATCCACGAAAACATTGGCGTGACCGTTGTTTACGTGACGCACGACCAGACTGAAGCGCTGACGATGTCTGACCGCGTGGCCGTATTCAACGATGGCATTATTCAGCAGCTTTCACCGCCGGATGTTCTTTACGAGCAACCGAAGAACTCCTTCGTGGCGCAGTTTATTGGCGAAAACAACAAGCTCAACGGTGAAGTGATCGAGGTTCAGGGGGACTTCTGCAAGGTGCGCACAACCGATGGAACCGAGCTTCTGGCCGAGAAGATCAATGTTGGCGGCGTTGGCGACAAGACAACGATTTCGCTTCGCCCCGAGCGTGTCGAGATCGTGCCGACGGATGCCCACGACAACCAGATCGAAGGTCGTATCGAAGAGCTGATTTATCTCGGCGACCATATCCGCGTTCGCATGAACGTGTGTGGCAACGACGAATTTGTTGTCAAGGTTCGCAACCGTGGCGAACGCTGGGACCTCCAAGAGGGCCAGATGCACAAGATTGGCTGGACAGCCAAGGATTGCAAGGCGCTTGACGCCTTTGCATGATGCATTCGAAGGTGCAGGCGCCACCACGCGCCCGCGCCCGAGGAAAACACCGGGATAACCCGGTTTAAACCAGAAAGAGGGAGCAATTTCCAATGAAGACAACCACTAAGATTATTGCAGCAGCAGCAGTGGCTCTGGCCAGCTCGACTGCGTTTGCCGCAGACATGACCGTCGTGTCATGGGGTGGTGCATATCAGGCTTCGCAAAAGAACGCCTATGCAGACCCCTACATGAAGGAACATTCCGACGTTAACATCATCTGGGATGAGTCATCCAACGAAGCTGTTGCCAAGCTGCGTGCCATGAACGAAGCTGGCAATGTGACCTGGGATCTCGTTGACGTTGTTGCTTCCGACGCTATTCGTCTTTGCGACGAAGGTCTGGCGATGGAATACGATCCCGACGAACTCCTTGCTGCTGCGCCTGATGGCACACCGGCTTCCGAAGATTTCGGCGACATGATCGTATCGTCCTGCTTCATCCCGCAGATCGTTTACTCCACAACATTCGGTTACCGTTCTGACGTTGCCGACTGGGGTGGCAAGGAGCCGGACGACATTTGCGACGTTTTCGACCTTGAAGCATTCCCGGGCAAGCGTTCGCTTGAGAAGCGCCCGATCAACAACATGGAATGGGCACTGCTTTGCGATGGCGTTGCAAAGGCTGACGTTTATGATGTTCTCGGCACCGACGAAGGTGTGGCAAAGGCTCTTGCCAAACTCGACACCATTAAGGATTCCGTCGTTTGGTGGTCTGCCGGTGCTGAAACACCGCAGCTTCTCGCTGACAAGGAAGTCGTGATCGGCTCCACATATAATGGCCGTCTCTTCTCTCTGATTGAAGAGCAGCATCAGCCGGTCAAGATGCTTTGGGACGCTCAGGTGTTCGACCTTGATGGCTGGATCATCCCGACTGGTCTTTCCGAAGAGCGTCTGTCTGCAGTCAAGGACTTCGTGAAGTTCGCAACTGACACCCAGCGCCTTGCTGACCAGGCCAAGTACATCTCTTACGGCCCGGCTCGCCTGTCTTCGGCACCGCTCGTTGGCAAGCATGCTGAACTCGGCATCGACATGGCTCCGCACATGCCAACCGACCCGGCAAATGCCAAGAACACGTTCCTCTACAACTACGAGTTCTGGGCTGACAACCGCGACGATATCGACGCGAAGTTCCAGGCTTGGCTGGCACAGTAAGTCTTTCTGACATGATTGCCGGGGCTCACATGGGTCCCGGCATCTCTGCCTGAATATTCAATCTTCAAGAGAAGTCTGATCACCATGAGTGAATCCAACACAGCGCCTCTCACCACAAGCGATGGTGTTCCCCTCAAAGCAAGTCTTGCAAAGGCATTGCGGCGGGAAAAGTTGCGTTCTTTCATCCTGATCGCTCCCCTATTGTTCTTCATCCTCATCAGCTTTGTGGCACCGATTGCCGACATGCTGTTCCGCTCCGTTGAAAACGGAATTGTTGAGGAAACACTGCCAACCACCGTTGTCGAACTCGACAAATGGGACGCAGGCTCAGGCGAGCTACCGCCTGAAGCAGTTTTTGCCGCTCTCGCCGCCGATTTGAAGGTTGCCGTGGCTGAGAAGTCGCATACCCGCCTTGGTTCGCGCTTGAACTACGACATGCCTGGCTCTTCCAGTATGTTCCGCAGCACGGGCCGCAAGATCAAGCGGTTTGAAGACGGCAACTACAAGGAACAGTTCATCAAGGCTGACAAGGACTGGGGCGATGTCGAGTTCTGGGTTGGGCTGAAAAAGCTTTCCTCACCATATACCGACGCCTACTTCCTGAGTGCACTCGATATGAAACGGGATGCCGATGGCATCACAATGAAGCCGGAAAATCAGCAGATTTATCTCTACCTTTTCGGCCGCACGCTATTTTTGAGTATGGCGATTACCTTCTCATGCCTGTTGCTTGGTTATCCCATTGCATGGCTGCTCGCCAACCTGCCACTTAGAACCTCCAACATGCTGATGATTCTGGTTCTGTTGCCCTTCTGGACAAGCTTGCTGGTTCGTACATCTGCCTGGAAGGTTTTGCTTCAGCAGCAGGGCGTTATCAACGACCTTCTCGTTTGGGCGAATATCATTGCGGACGACAACCGCCTGGTCATGATCAACAACCAGACCGGCACGATCATTGCGATGACGCATATCCTGCTGCCATTCATGATCCTGCCGCTGTTCTCGGTCATGAAAACAATTTCGCCGACCTATATGCGTGCAGCAAAAAGCCTGGGGGCTCATGACTGGACCGCGTTCTGGCGTGTCTACTTCCCGCAGACTGTTCCAGGCATTGGCGCCGGTGCAATCCTCGTGTTCATTCTGGCGATTGGTTACTACATCACACCAGAACTGGTTGGTGGCACATCCGGTATCTTCATTTCAAACCGTATTGCCTACCATATCTCGACCTCGCTCAACTGGGGCTTGGCCGCTGCACTTGGCGCACTGCTGCTGCTGGCTGTTTTGGTGCTCTTCATGCTCTATGACAAGATTGTCGGCATCGACAACGTGAAACTCGGATAAGAGGGGACCGCCGAGATATGTCTAGTCTTCCAGAATATGCATCAACCGGGCAACGCGTTTGGTACTACTCCTTCCGTGTGATCTGCGGGTTGATCTTCTTCTTCCTGATCTTTCCGATCATTGTCATCATCCCGTTGAGCTTCAACGCAGAGAACTTCTTCACGTTCACAAAGGCAATGTTGGAGCTTGATCCTGCTGGCTATTCGTTCAAGCACTATCAGGATTTCTTCACGAACCCTGACTGGCAGCAGGCGCTGACCAACTCGGTGCTGATTGCGCCGGTGGCGACATTGCTTGCAACTGCGCTTGGCACGCTTGCCGCGATTGGTCTTTCGCAGTCGCATGTGCCTTTCCGATCTGCCATCATGGCGGTTCTGATTTCGCCCATGATTGTGCCGCTGATCATCTCGGCTGCCGGCATGTATTTTTTCTACTCCCGAATCGGTCTGCAGGGCACCTATTGGGGCGTCGTTCTTGCCCATGCCGCTCTCGGCACACCCTTTGTGATTATCACGGTTACGGCAACGCTTGTCGGCTTTGACCGCTCGCTGGTCCGCGCCTCCTTGAGCATGGGCGCCAACCCGGTCACCACCTTCTTCAAGGTGCAGATGCCGCTGATCATTCCGGGTGTTGTTTCTGGTGCCCTGTTTGCCTTCATCACCTCTTTCGACGAAGTGGTTGTTGTATTGTTCCTTGGCTCGGCCGGTCAGAAAACCCTGCCTTGGCAGATGTTCACCGGCCTGCGCGAACAGATTTCGCCAACCATTCTGGCGGTTGCCTCCATCATGGTTGCCATTTCCATCGTGCTGCTCACCGTGCTGGAAATGCTGCGCCGTCGTTCCGAGCGTTTGAGAGGCTTGTCGCCAAGCTAATTGGCATATGATATAGAAAGTAAATTCGTTCTCCTGACGGAGCCGGTGGCGGAACGCCAGTCGCCGGGGACTGAAAGAAAACAGTCCGACGTATGACATTATTGGTTTTAGGCCTGGCGGGCCGGCTTCTCT
>JBNKQT010000067.1:0-3118 GCA_050297115.1 Ensifer sp.
CCGCAGCCGTTGAGCCGGAAATCGCCAAGAAATGGGACGAAGCAGACGCATTCCGCGCAGGCGCTAACGCCAAGCCGGGTGAGGATAGCTTCTGCATTGTGATACCGCCACCGAATGTGACGGGCTCGCTGCATATGGGCCATGCGCTAAACAATACGCTGCAGGACATTCTGGTGCGCTTTGAGCGCATGCGCGGCAAGGACGTGCTGTGGCAGCCGGGTATGGACCATGCGGGCATTGCCACGCAGATGGTTGTTGAACGTCAGATGGCCGAGCGTCAGGAGCCGGGCCGTCGCGAAATCGGTCGTGAGGCGTTTATCGAAAAGGTCTGGAACTGGAAGGAAGAGTCCGGTGGACTGATTTTCAACCAGCTGAAACGTCTTGGTGCATCCTGCGACTGGTCGCGCGAGCGCTTCACGATGGACGAGGGGCTTTCCAAGGCCGTTCTCGAGGTTTTCGTGACGCTTTACAAGGAAGGTCTGATTTACCGCGGCAAGCGCCTGGTGAACTGGGACCCGAAATTTGAAACTGCGATCTCCGATCTCGAAGTCGAGAACAAGGAAGTCGACGGTCATATGTGGCATTTCAAATATCCGCTTGCTGGCGGTGAGACATACACATATGTGGAGAAGGACGAAGACGGCAATGTCGTGTTCTCCGAGGAACGCGACTATATTTCGATTGCAACGACACGCCCTGAGACCATGCTGGGTGATGGCGCGGTTGCTGTTCATCCGTCTGACGAGCGGTATGCGCCGATTGTTGGCAAACTCTGCGAAATTCCGGTTGGCCCGAAAGAGCATCGCCGCCTGATCCCGATCATCACAGATGAATATCCTGAGCCGGACTTCGGCTCCGGTGCGGTGAAGATTACCGGTGCGCATGACTTTAACGACTATCAGGTCGCCAAGCGTAACCACATACCGCTCTATCGTTTGATGGATGTGAAGGCTGCCATGCGTGATGACGGTGCGCCTTATGAGGAATATGCTGCAAAGGCGCTCAAAATTGCCAAGAGCGGTGAGTTGCCGAGCGAAGAGGAAGTTGACGGTATCAATCTGGTGCCGGATGAATATCGCGGCCTTGATCGCTTTGTAGCCCGCGAAAAGATCATCGCTGCAATCAACGCTGAGGGGCTGGCGGTTACGGTGAAAGACGAGGAGGGCAATGATGTTCCTTTCGTTGAAAACAAGAAGATCATGCAGCCCTTTGGCGACCGCTCTCACGTTGTTATCGAACCAATGCTGACGGACCAGTGGTTCGCGGATGCCAAGACACTGGCACAGCCTGCTATTGAGTCTGTTCGCGAAGGTCGCACCAATTTCGTTCCGAAGAATTGGGAAAAGACCTACTTTGAATGGATGGAGAACATCGAGCCCTGGTGCATTTCGCGTCAGCTCTGGTGGGGACACCAGATTCCGGCCTGGTATGGTCCCGATGGTCAGGTTTTCGTTGAAAAGGACGAGGAAGCGGCGTTGCATGCTGCAATCCAGCATTACATTGCGCATGAAGGCCCTTGGAAAGCGTGGGTTGAAGAGAAGCTGGAAAACTTCGAGCCCGGTGAACTTCTGACTCGCGACGAAGACGTTCTGGATACCTGGTTCTCGTCTGCACTCTGGCCTTTCTCGACCCTTGGCTGGCCGGACGAGACGCCGGAAGTTGACCGCTACTATCAGACCGATGTCCTGATTACCGGCTTCGACATTATCTTCTTCTGGGTTGCCCGCATGATGATGATGGGCCTTCATTTTATGAAGGACGATGAGGGAACACCAATTGAGCCGTTCCACACCGTTTATGTTCATGCGCTGGTGCGTGACAAGAACGGTCAGAAAATGTCGAAGTCCAAGGGCAATGTTATCGACCCGCTGGAACTGATTGACGAATATGGTGCAGATGCGCTGCGTTTCACGCTGGCGATCATGGCGGCCCAAGGGCGCGATGTGAAGCTTGATCCGGCGCGTATCGCCGGTTACCGCAACTTCGGCACAAAGCTCTGGAACGCAACGCGTTTTGCCGAAATGAACGGTGTGAAGTCCGACCCGCATTTTGTGCCGGAGGCAGCAACGCAGACCGTAAACCGCTGGATTTTGACCGAGTTTTCACGCACGGCAAAAGAGGTGACGGCCAACATTGAAGCCTATCGCTTCAATGATGCTGCCGGTGCAGCCTACAAATTTGTCTGGCACCAGTTCTGCGATTGGTATCTTGAGCTTCTGAAGCCCGTCTTCAGTGGCGATGATGAAGGCGCAAAAAAGGAAGCGCAGGCAACGGCTGCTTACGTGCTGGAAGAAACCTACAAGCTTCTGCATCCCTTCATGCCGTTTATGACGGAAGAGCTGTGGGCGCTTACGGCTCCGGATGGTTCTGAACGTGAGTCGCTGATCTGCCATGCAGATTGGCCCGCACCTTCATTCGAAGATGATGTGGCAGCTGATGAAATCAACTGGCTGGTTGATTTGATTTCAGGCATTCGCTCTGCCCGTTCTGAAATGAATGTGCCGCCATCTGCCACAGCACCTTTGGTTGTCGTGGGTGCAGGCGCGCTGACGGCAGAGCGTTTGGCTCGCCATGATGCGGCGATCAAACGTTTGGCCCGTACAGAAGAGATCAGTCTCGAAACTGTTGCGCCGAAGGGTGCGGCGCAGGTTGTCGTTCGGGAGGCAACAGCTTGCCTTCCATTGGGTAACCTGATCGACCTAGATGCTGAAAAAGCCCGCATTGAAAAGGCGTTGGGCAAGCTGGAAGGCGACATGGCGAAGATCAACGGCAAGCTTTCGAATGAAAAATTCGTTGCCAATGCCAAGCCGGAAGTGGTTGAGGCCGAGCGCGCCCGCAAGGTGGAGCTTGAGCAACAGAAAGAAAGCCTGACAACCGCACTGTCGCGTGTTGTGGAAGCGCTCTGACAGCAAAGGTTGAACGCTCATTTCAATAAATGAGAGTCCGGCGTCCCATAGGGGCGCCGGATTTGTTTTGCGGAATAATCGTGTTGAATCGGCAACACTTTCTTTCCTTTCTTCTGCTATGAAACGCACAAGCGTGAAAAATGTCCATTTCCCGCCACAAACCGGGAGCACGGTTCTTCACATACGCAGCGGGCATAATGCTGCATGATGAA
>JBNKQT010000068.1:0-6784 GCA_050297115.1 Ensifer sp.
GGTGTGTCCAACTGCGAACCAACCGGCCCTTCTGGTAATTCAAATGGGCGAGATCGACCTGCAACCGACCTTCTTTAGTGGAAGCACGCCGCCCAAAAATTTCAAGAATGAGCCCGGTTCGGTCGATAACCTTGGCTTTCCACTCACGCTCCAGATTACGCTGTTGAACGGGTGTCAGCGGGTGATCCACGATCACGAGACCCGCGTCATGCTCATCGAGAAGAGCACCAATTTCATCAACCTTGCCCTGCCCCAACAATGTGCCAGGGCGCGGTTGAGTAACATTGGCAATAAGCCCCGCTGAGATTTCGAGATCAATCGCGCGGGCAAGCCCGCATGCTTCTTCCAGCTTGGCTTCAGGTGTTCTTTGTGAGGACGCGGTAGCGCCAACACTGGTCTTCAGTATTGGAACGACAACAATTGCGCGATCACTATCACGGTCCAGGCCGTCATCGCCGTCAGATGCGCCGCCCGGGTTGAATTGGTTCTCGCTAATGGGAATTAGCCTTCGTCAGATTCAAACAACTGCACCGGCTGTCCGGGCATGATTGTTGAAATGGCGTGTTTATATACCAACTGCGAGTGACCATCGCGGCGCAGCAAGACACAGAAATTGTCGAAGGACGTGACAACGCCTGTCAATTTCACACCATTAATCAGGAATATAGTAAGGGAAATCTTCTGTTTGCGAACTGTATTAAGAAACAAATCCTGCAAGTTCTGAGAACGTTCCGCCATTGCGCCGCTTCTTTCTTATTTGCCGACAAAGAGCCGGTATTCTGTCCACGGGCCGGACATACTCTCCACCCGTCCCAAATCATAGACGTACCAAATCAAAATGCATTCCGCAACGCAGAAAACATAGTATTCTATTCAACGAATTTGAGGCGCGCCGTTCGTTCGTTTCATATACGCCCAATATTCAGGCTTAGAAATATTGCAGCGTCACTCGGAATAATTGTTCCACATGCCGCACGGCCGAGGCCGCAGCGAAGATCACAATTCTGTCCTTGGCTTTGATCGTAACACCGCCATCCGGTTTGATAACCTTCTTGTCACGGTAAATCGCACCAATGCGCACGCCTGGCGGCAATTCAAGCTCGCGCAGCGGTTTTCCGACAAGAGACGATGTATCCAGAGCTTCGCCTTCCACAAGTTCAGCTGCGCCTTTTTGAATGGAATAGACCGAGCGAATACGGCCTTTGCGAACATGCTGCAAGACGCGCGAAATCGTAACTGCGCGCGGGTTCACATGAGCATCAATCCCCATGACCTTGGTGAATTCGTAATAGGTCGGATTGTTAATCAAGGCCATGTTGGAACCGCAGCCCAGATTTTTCGCCATAGCTGCGCCCAGAATGTTCGTCTGGTCATTGTTTGTCAGCGAAATCATCAGGTCGGCGTTTTCAATATCGGCCTGATTGAGAATGCCGTGATCAAGAGCCGAACCATTCAAGACAATCGTGCTGCGCAACAAGTCTGAAATATGGGTTGCTCTATCACGATCAGATTCGAGAATTTTGACCTTGGTTTTCACGTCGCTGGTTTCAATGGCATTTGCCACATAGAAGCCAATATTGCCGCCACCGGCGATCACAATCCTGCGGGCCTCCCGCTCGTCGTGACCAAACAGGCCCAATGTTCGGCGAATATGTTCCTTGCCACATACGACGTAAGCCAAATCGCCGACTTCCAGCTGATCGCCAGATTGGACGACATTCAGTCGTCCATTGCGATAAATGCCAGTTACCGTTGCCTGAAGGTCTGGGAATAGCTGGCTGAGCTGGCGCAATGGTGTGGCGATAACGGGGCAATCCTCCATGCACTCGATTGCCAGCATCGCCACCGCACCATCGGCGAATTTTACGATATCATTTGCACCTGGGAAAGAAATGCGCTGCAAAACAGTGCGGCCCACTTCGATTTCCGGCGAAATCGTAACATCGATCGGAATATTTTCGCTGGAAAAGAGGTCAGAGTAGTGAGACTGCAAGTAGTTTTGTGAACGAATACGCGCAATCTTTGTGGGCACATTAAAAAGCGAATGCGCAACCTGACAAGCGATCATGTTGATTTCATCATGAAGCGTTACCGCGATGATCATCTCGGCATCGTCTGCACCGGCTTGCTTCAAGACATCAGGATGCGCGCCGTGACCTACATAGCCACGAACATCAAGAGTCTGGGTGATTACAGAAATCAGAGAAGCCGATGTATCGATGACGGAGACGTCATTGCCTTCCTGGGACAGAACTTCGGCAATGCCATAACCAACCTGTCCAGCCCCGCAAATGATGACTTTCATAGAAACTCTCTCGCTTCAGCCCCGATAACGGGATTCGAACAACCGACTGCGCTTATACACCGAGTGATTTGAGTTTGCGATGCAAAGCAGACCTTTCCATGCCGACAAATTCCGCTGTTCGTGAAATATTGCCACCAAAGCGGTTGATTTGGGCGACCAGATAGTCTCGCTCAAAGCGCTCGCGCGCTTCCCTCAGAGGCAGCGACATGATGTGATGATCGCCCTCGGCAGACACTTTCGGCAAACTGTCGACAACGTCAGCGGGCAATTTGTCAGCTGTAATTTCCGTTGTTCCATCTTCCGGCTTTGTAAGAATAATGACACGTTCAATTACGTTGCGTAGTTGCCGAAGATTGCCCGGCCAATCATGCGCCTGCAGCACAGCCAATGCATCATCAGTCACACGCAGAGGCTTCACACCTGCCTGTTCACTGAGCTGCCGCATAAAGGTGTCGACCAGAAACGCTACGTCTTCGCGTCGTTCAGCAAGAGACGGCACGCGGATCGGCACGACTGCGAGACGGTGAAAGAGGTCCTCACGGAATCCTCCATCACGCACGCGTTGCTCCAGATCGAAAGCAGTTGAAGAAATGATGCGAACATCAACCTTCACACGCTTTGAGCCACCAACCCGCTCAAATTGCTGCTCAACAAGAACACGCAAAATCTTGTTCTGGGTTTCGCGCGGCATTTCGCCCACTTCGTCAAGGTAGAGCGTGCCACCATGAGCCTCTTCCAGCGCGCCCGTCTTGCGCGGCTGACCGGGCATGCCTTCAGTACCAAAAAGCGCTATTTCCATGCGGTCGGGTGTAATCGTGGCCGCATTCAATGCCACAAACGGGCTATTTGCTCTCAGTGACTTGGCGTGAATCAGGCGCGCGACCTTTTCTTTCCCGGAGCCGGAAGGACCGGAAATCATGATGCGACTGTTGGTCGGGGCCACACGATCAACAGTCTGGCGCAGCTGTGACACTGCCACAGACGTACCAATCAGATCGCTGCTGTCGCCAGAACGCTTCTTCAGTTCGCTCACTTCTTTTTTGAGCTGCGAATTTTCCAGAGCCCGCTCCGCGATCAAAATCAGGCGGTCAGCCTTGAACGGCTTTTCGATAAAATCGTACGCACCACGGCGAATTGCCGACACAGCGGTCTCGATATTTCCGTGGCCTGAAATCATGACCACTGGAAGTTCGGGATGACGCCCTTTGATCTCATCCAGCAAAGCCAAACCGTCCAGTTTGCTGCCCTGCATCCAGATATCCAGAAAAACCAGTCTGGGCACGCGGTCGCTAATCGCCGCCAGCGCGCTATCTGAATCGAAGGCAACACGCGCCTCATGCCCTTCATCCGATAGAATTCCAGCTACCGCTTCGCGGATATCTTCTTCATCGTCAACAACAAGAATGTCAGACGCCATTATACTATTCCTTGACTTTCTCAGCTGATGTTTCAGCCGCATTATCGCGGCGCGGCAGGTAAACGCGGATCATTGCACCACGTCCATTATCAAATTCAGGTGGCGCATCGTGCAATTCCAAACTCCCGCCATGCTCTTCAACAATCTTTTTCACAATGGCCAAACCCAGACCCGTGCCCTTGTCGCGCATGGTCATATAGGGTTCCAGAATCATGTGCCGGTTTTCAACCGGCAGGCCTTTACCATTATCAATCACATCCACTGTAAAGCGTGCGTTTGTAGCGTCCTCATAGGCGCGCACCATAACGCGGGGCTCCTCCGGTGCATTTTCTTTCGGCACGGCTTCAATCGCCTCAACAGCATTTTTGACCAAGTTGCTGAACGCCTGCCCAAGCATCCGGGAATCAAAATAGCCTTCCAGCGCAATCTCGCCAAAATCGCGGTCGAATTTGACCTCGGTCGTACCCATTTCGCGCAGAAATACGGCGTCCTTGAGAACCGAACGAAGGTCGCATTTCTCCATGGCTGGCTTGGGCATTCGCGCGAAAGACGAAAACTCATCTACCATCCGGCCGATATCGCCAACCTGGCGGATAATTGTGTCGGTACATTGGTCGAAAACCTCGCGGTCTTCCTGATTGACCTGCTTACCATAGCGCCGGCGAATACGTTCGGCAGAAAGCTGGATTGGTGTCAGCGGGTTTTTGATCTCATGCGCAATGCGGCGCGCCACATCTGCCCAGGCAGTGGATCGCTGCGCAATCACAAGATCGGTGATGTCATCAATTGTGATAACCCACGAACTCTCGCCTTCGTGGGATTCCTCACGCGTCACCTGCACATTCAAAGAGCGCTCACGGCCAGCCATCATCAACCGTATTTGTTTGCGAAATGCCTTGCGTCCACGCTTCTTGGCATCTTCGAATACGGAGTTCACCTGAGGCGCCATTTCACTCAGCAGCCCATCCGTCACAGCGCCCTTCGAGCTTAGATATGCAGCTGCGGCTGAATTGGCCACATTGACCTTTCCGTCCTTTTCCACGCCAATAACCGCGGGCGTTACACCGGACAGCACAGCCTCGATAAAGCGGCGGCGATCATCGACTTCGTCCTTCGCCTCGAGGATCTCGTCACGCTGCGTGCGAATTTCGGAAATCATCTTGTTGAAGGTGCGTGACAAATTACCAACATCACCATCGGCCGAATGCACGGGCACCTGGATGTTCATGTTGCCTGAGGCCACGCTGTCGGCTGCGCCAATCAACAAACGGATGGGTCGCACAATTCGGTCTGCAATTGCGATAGCGGCCCAGATGGCGGCCAGAAGCGCAATCAATGCAAAACCGAGATAGAGAATACCAAAGGCGATCTGCAGCGAGGTACGCCCTTCCTCCATGGCCTTATACTCATCTGTATTGGCCTCCATCAGATGAAGCGACGCCATGACTTCGGGGTCCACGGCCCGGATAGTATAAAGATGCGCATTGGGAATGTTCTGCAACTTCACGACAGCGCCCACAAGGTTTGTAACACCGGGCGGAATCAAAGTCGGGTTGCCGTTGATTGAATTCTCCAGAGCGTCTTTGGGAATTGCGGGCAGCCGCTTGTCCGTTTCTGTCTCCGCCTGCAGGATAACCGAACCATCATCGCGAATGAGAAACGCGCCCAGCATACCGCGCCCCTTGGCCTGCCGCGTCACCAATTCCTTAAACCCGCCGCGATCCAAAGCATAGAGTGGTCTCGACCTGTCGAGATCAGCGGCCATCGAAGCCGTTTGCCCCTGTAAGTAGCTGGCGTTTTCAAGAACATAGGCTTGAGCCACGTTGATCGACGAGGAAACAATTGATTGAGTGCGCAATGAAAACCAGCGATCCAGACCGGCATCAAGGGTAATGGCAGCAAAGATAGCCACCAGCAATGCTGGCGTGAGTGCCACGATTGAAAAGAGCGATACAATACGGATATGGAGGCGCGCTGCTGCACGGCCACGTTTGCGCGCCTTTAAGAGCCTGGTGACCTCGCGGCCAATCAGATACACAAGGCCGACAACAAAAACGCCGTTTACAACAGCCGATGCGATAACAATGTTGGTTTCCGGCTCGACAGGCGTAAAACCCAACAATATGAAAAGCGTGACAATCGCACTTGTCAGCGCGCCACCTGCCAAAACGAGCCCGGATAAAGCAAAAATCGCCCGCCGGTCTGTCGGACCACCGAGTTCATCGTCTACGCCAGAGGCAGCGCTTGCCAACATGGAGTTCCCCCACAATACTCTCGAAATAACGAGCGCCAAGGCCGTTTTATTCCGAGAACCGCATCCAAATTGATCCGCGGACGGGAATCAATCCAGCGCGGACGTTGCTTTCAAGCAACGCATTGTGGCGAAATTGCAACGGGTACTCTTGAGTGTCAAGAGTTGCGAGCGCTCCTGTAAACCGTCACCCCCAGTTCACGAATTTTCTTGCGAAGTGTATTGCGGTTCAAACCCAAAATTTCTGCCGCTTTAATCTGGCTGCCGCGCGTGGCTGTCAGAACCGTCAGGATAAGCGGGTACTCCATTTCATGCAGCACGCGTTCATAAAGCCCCGGCGGCGGCAAGTCATCGCCAAAGCCCGCAAAATAGTCCCGCATGTTTTCTTCAACAGCCTGGCTGATTGTGACTGGCCCACTGCGTCCGGCACTTTTTTCCAGGGGGCTGTCGGGCACATCGGTGCGCAACTCTGTTTCGATAATCTCGCGGGTTATTGCATCCTGCGGATAAAGTGCAGTCAGGCGCCGAATGAGGTTTTCCAGCTCGCGCACGTTGCCCGGCCAGGAATATTCCTTCATCATTTCCAACGCATCGTTATCAAAGCGCTTGGTATCCAGCCCTTCCTTTTCAGATTGTTGTACAAAATGGCGAACCAGATCAGGAATGTCTTCCGCACGATCACGCAACGGCGGCATGCGCAAAGGCACAACATTCAAACGATAATAAAGGTCTTCACGGAAAAGCCCCTGATTGATCAGTTGCTTGAGGTCCTTGTTTGTTGCCGCAACAATGCGAACATCGGTTCTGATCG